>JARKQO010000418.1 GCA_029974855.1 Eubacteriales bacterium | reverse complement strand
CATCGCCTTCCACCCCTGGGACGACCCCTTCAAGCGCTTCGTCGCGGCGAGCCAGGGCAAGGCCTACCGTCCCGTCACCCCCCAAATCGGGGAAGCGGTGCGCCTGGAGGACACGGACCAGGTGTTCTCCCGCTGGTGGGAGGACGTGGCCGCCCAGCCGGGTAATGGATAAGGCCCGGCGGGCAAGACGCTGGCCCCCTGCATGACCCACGGGGGAAGCGGCCCGGGCAGGCAAGGCGCTGTAGCGGCCGGAAGTGCGTGCCGACAGACGCTCCCACCCCCTGATAGGGGAAAAGAGGGGGGCCACCGAGGAAGGGGCAAGACAGGCCGGGGCCACGCAGCTTTGCTCTGCATGTCCCGATATGGGGACGCCATCCGACAAAAAAGGGTTCCGAGACGTGACGTCTGGGAACCCTGCTTCGTTCTGGAGCCAGCGAGGGGACTCGAACCCCTGACCTGCTGATTACGAATCAAAAATTACAAGCTTCACAGGTCTTCACGCAAATGCGTGTAAACCATTGACTGAAGCCGCTTGCAGGCCTAATTCTTTTCATGAGGCTTCACTCATGGTCACCTCGTTTTCTCGGTTTTTGGGGGACAATCGGGGGACTGTAGGAGGGGGAGATGGCTTACTCTTGGATTCAGACGAAGCACGAAGGCATCAGGTTCCGGGAGCACCCGACGAGGAGGCATGGGGTTAAGCCTGATCAGTATTTCGCCATCCGCTACCGAGTCGACGGCAAGCGACGTGAAGAGGGTCTTGGGTGGGCAAGCCAGGGCTGGACAGCGCAGCGAGCCGCAGGGGAGCTTGCCAAGCTCAAAGAGGCTCACAGGACGGGCCAAGGGGCTCATACGTTGGCAGAGAAGCGCGCACAGGCCGCCGAGCAGCGTCAAGCCGAGGCCGAGGCCAAAGCCCAAGAGGTGCGCGACAACCTGACCTTCGGGTACATTTTTCAGGCAAGCTATCTTCCCCAGGCCAGGGCAAATAAAAAGCCCACGTCCGTCCGCACGGAGGAAATCCTTTACCGCCTCTGGATAGGGCCGATCATCGGCGACAAGCCCTTAAAGAGCCTCGCCCCGTTCCACCTGGAGTAGATTAAGTAGCGCATGGCCGGGGCTGGCCGCGCCGCCCGTTCCATCTCGT
>JARKQO010000407.1 GCA_029974855.1 Eubacteriales bacterium | reverse complement strand
CCGCAGGCCCGGCGGCGCTCCAGCCGGAGCCCTTCCCCCAGAAACAGCGGGGAGGGATTCCCCAGGCCGAAGGGAGCCAAGGCCTCCAGCTCCCGCACCAGCTCCAAGGTGGCCTCCCCCAAGGGCAATGGCTCGTCATATTCCTGGCTGGGAAGGAAGGCCCCCTGGGGGGCGGCCTGGGATACCGCCCGTTGCATCCGGGCGCAAAACTCCCCGTAATGCTCCAGGGGCAAGGTGCACCCCGCCGCCTGCTGGTGGCCGCCGTAGCGGGTGAGCAGGTCGTCGCAGGTTTGCAAGCACTGGTGGATGTTCACCCCCGGCACGCTGCGGAGGCTGCCGTGGAGCATCCCCTCCTGGAGGGTGAACACCCCGGCGGGGCATCCGTAGCGGCTTAAAAGCCGCCCTGCCGCCAGGCCCACCACCCCGGCGTGCCAGCCCTCTCCCATAGCCAGCAGCATGGGCTCCGCCACAAAGTCATGGGAGGCGGCCTGGGCCAAGGCCTGTTGCAGCACCTCCGCCTCCATCTTTTTGCGCCGGGTGTTGAGCATGTCCAGCTCCCGGGCGATTTCCTCCGCCTGGGCCCCATCCCGGGTCCTCATCAGCTCCACGCCCCGCATGGCGTTTCCCAAGCGCCCGGCGGCGTTGAGCCTGGGCCCCAGCTGGAAGCCCAGGGTGTCGCTGTCCACCTGGTCGCCGGAGCCGCTGACCTCCAGCAGCGCCCGGATCCCGGGCCGCTGCCTTCCGGCGATTTTGGGCAGGCCCAAAGCCACCAAGGTCCGGTTTTCCCCGGTGAGGGGCACCAAATCCGCCACGGTGGCCAAGGCCGCCAGGTCCAGGTACTCCTCCGCCTCCTGAAGGCCCAGCAAGGCCTGGGCCAGCTTGAAGGCCACCCCCGTCCCGCAGAGCTTGGGGCAAGGATAGCCGCCCAGCAGGGGGGTCATCACCGCGTCCGCGGGGCAGGGCGCCAGGCCCAGCTGGTGGTGGTCCGTGACGATGACGGTCATGCCCAGCTCCTTGGCCAAAGCCACTTCCTCAGCGTTGGTGATCCCCAAATCCACGGTGATCAGCAGCCCAGCCTCCCGGGCCAGCCTGGCCACGGCCTCCTTGTTCAGGCCATAGCCCTCCTCCCGCAGGGGCACATGGGGCCGAACGGACAGGCCAAAGCGGGTCAGGGCATCGCAAAGCAAGGCGTTGGCGCACATGCCGTCCACATCATAGTCCCCATAGACCACGGCGGCAATGCCCTTTTCCTTGGCCTGGCCCAAAATTTCCAGGGCCCTGTCCATGTGGTGGAGCAGCAAGGGATCATGGAGATGGTCCATGGAGGGGAAGAGGAATTCCTCCGCCTCCCGGCTGCCGGCGATGCCCCGGGCGGCCAACAGGCGGGCCATCACGCCTCCGTAGGGTCTCAGGGCCCCCAGCACCGCCGGGGAGATTTCCGCGTGGTTGCGGGGGAGAAAGCGAAGCATGGGCAAAGGTTCCTCCATGGAAAAAAGTATGGTTGGCCCCCAGTATACCACAGATGGGGGAATCTGGGAAAGAAACAGGCCCAAGGCCAGGGTTCACCCCGACTCTCACAATGCCAAAAAACCTCCGAAACGGGAGGTTTTTTGAAAGGGAGCCGGAAGGACAAAAGCTGTGGCGCCGCCCTCCGTTTACTTGTTCTTCATGTTGGCCAGCACCGCCAAAATGATGATGACGCCCTTGATGACCATCTGCGGGTAGGAGGCGATGCCTGTCAGGTTCATGATGTTGCCCAGTACGCTAATGAGCAGCACGCCGATGAGGGTTTTCCATGCGCTGCCTACGCCGCCCGCCAGGGACGCGCCGCCCACCACCACCGCCGCGATGGCGTCCATTTCATAGCCGTCGCCCACGGTGCTTGTGCCCATGGCCAGGCGGCCGCACAGGATGATGCCGCCCACGCTGGACAGAAGGCCGCTGAGGGCGTAGGTGCACATCAGGTTGAATTTCACATTGATGCCGGCCAGCCGGGCGGTTTCCGCGTTGCCGCCGATGGCGAACAGGCTGCGGCCATAGGTGGTTTTCAGCAGGACCATCCAGGCCAAAGCGAAAATCCCCAGCATGATCCAGACCGGGTTGGGGATGCCAAAGGTGCTGGCTTGGATGAATTTGGGCAGGAAGGTGCCGTCAATGCGCCGGTTCTGCCCCACCTGGTACATGTATGCCAATCCCTTTAAAATGGAGGAGAAGGCCAGCGTCACAATAAAGGGGGCGATTTTGCAGTAGGCCACCAAAAAGCCGATGGCGAAGCCAAAGCCCATCATGATGAGCATCACCAGGGGAATCGCCCAGATGCCCATGCCGTCCTGAATGAATCCGGCCGTAAGGCACACGCTCAGGCAGACGTAGGAGGGCACGGTCAGGTCGATCCCCCCCGTGATGATGACATAGAGCATTCCCATGGCGATGATGCCGGGGCCCGCGTTTTGCAAGAGAATGGTGGTCAGATTCTTGGGGGTTGCGAACACCTTCGACGCGCCGCTGCTGAACACAAACAGCAGCACAAAGGCTACGATCACGTAGTTTCTGCTGATCCAGGACAGGGCCTTCCTGCCCGCGGAATACTCCTGAGAGCTTTTCTGATAGTCCGTCGTTACTTCCTGATTCATATCGCTGCCTCCCGCCTTGCGGAATCGATGCCCACCGCAAAATCCATGATCGCCTTTTCCGATAGCTCTTCCTTTTTCAGTTCCCCTGATACCTTGCCCTCGTGCATCACATACACCCGGTCGCTGATGCCGATGACCTCGGGCAGGTCGGAAGAAATCATGACGATGGTGTAGTTTTCCTTGGCCAGTTCCTTCATGATGGTATAGATCTCAAACTTCGCGTTCACGTCCACACCCCGGGTGGGCTCATCCAGAATAAAAATCTTCGGCTCGATGGCCAGCCACTTGGCAAAGACCACCTTCTGCTGATTGCCGCCGGAGAGGCTGCTCACCTTGTTCGCCGGGTTGTCCGTCTTGATGCGCAAACGCTCCACCAAAGCGTTGACCAGCCTTTGTTCCTTGCGCCCCTGAAGGAAGCCCCGCCGGGACACCTTGGGCAGGCAGGACAGGGTGATATTGGTGCTGATCTTCTCGCCAAGAATCAAGCCGGAGCGCTTGCGGTCCTCCGTGAGAAAGCCGATGCCCTGGGAGATGGCCTTGCGGGGGTTGGAAAACGCCACCTCCTTGTCAAAGACCCGCACGCAGCCGCGTCCTTTGCAAGGATAGACCCCCATCACCGCGCTCATCAGCTCGGTCCGGCCGGAACCCAGCAGGCCGGAAATCCCCACGATCTCGCCTTCCCGAAAGTCCATGTTAACATGCTTCACGATATCCCGCTCGGGATAGACCGCGTTGGCCACGGAGTAATCCCGGATGGAGAAGGTCACGCAGCCTGGAACAGTCTTGTCCTTGGGGTAGAAATCCGTGAGCTCCCGGCCGATCATGCTGGAAACGATCTCATGCTGGTCGGTCTGGGCGGTGGCAAAGGAGTTTACGATCACGCCGTCCCGCATCACGGTGATGCTGTCGGAAATCTCAAAAATCTCCTCCATCCGGTGGCTGATGTATATGATGGAAATCCCTTTGGACTTCAAGTCCCTTAGGAGCCCAAACAGGTACTTGATTTCGGTTTCCGTAAGCGGAGCGGTGGGCTCGTCGAGAATGAGGAGCTTCCCGCCCCGGATGATGGACTTGGCAATCTCCACCAGCTGCTGCTGCCCTACGCCCACCTTGCGGATGAGCACCCGGGGATCCAGGCGCAGGTTCATCTGCTCCAACGCTTCCTTTGCCATCCTGTTCATCTTCCGGCGGTCCGCAAAACCCTTGGGACCGGGATAATTGCCTAAAAACAGATTTTCCGCCACGCTCAGCTCTTCGATCAGGGCCAGCTCCTGATGGACCATGACCACGCCGGCTTCCATGGCGTCCCGGGGCCGGCCGATCCGCTTTTCCGCGCCATTGATGAAAATCCTGCCCTTGTATCCGGTGGTGGAATAGGAGCCCGCCAAAACCTTCATCAATGTCGATTTGCCCGCGCCGTTTTCGCCCACCAACGCGTGTATTTCTCCCAGCTTGACCCTGAAATCAACATTGTCCACGGCTTTGACGCCTGAGAATTTTTTCGTGATCCCTGCCATCTCAACAGCGTACATAGCTCACCGCTTCTTTCCTGAACTGTGTTGGTTGGAGGCGGGGAAGGACGGCCCCGGGCCGCCCTTCCCCGCGCTTCGCGGATTAATAGGTGGAGTTGGGATCGTAATAGGCCTGGGCGTTATCCTTGGTGTACATGGTGTTGGGCACGTAGAAGGTGGCGGGGGTGGTCACGCCGGAGGCGGCCTGGGCGGCCAGATACACGGCCCACTTGCCCATCATGCGGGGGTCGTTGGCAACGGTGTTCACAACGCCCTTGTCCCCGTCGATGATCATCTTCACCACGTCCTTGCGGGCGTCCACGGAGCACATCATGATTTCGCCGGCACGGCCGATGCTCTCCAGCGCGGGCACCACGCCCTGTACGCCGCCGTCACAGGCCGCGAAGATGATATCCACATCCGGGTTGGCCTGGAGGGCGTCCAAGGTCTCGTTCATGGCGGGTTCGGGCTGCCAGTTGTAGTAGCGGTAGGATACGATCTTCAGGTTGGACTTGCCGTATTTTTCCAGCATGTAATCGGTGTAGCCCATGATCTGGCCCCAGCGGCGCAGGTCGCTTTCCTCCTCCTGGGGAGCGGCGGAGAGAACCAAAGCCTTCACTTCGTCCTTCCAGCCATTCTTTTCGTCATAGGCGCGGGCCAGCTCAAAGCCGCCCTTGTAACCGGAGTTCTCCACATCGCAGGACACGAAGGTGAAAGGCGCGCCTTCCGCGTCCAGGGCGCAGTTCACAACGGTCAGGGGGATGTTGGCCTCGTGCACCTTCATCACGGCGGGGAGCACGCCCGTGGAGTGGAAGGGGTTGATGATCATGGCGTCGGGCTGCATGCTGATGAGGGTCTCGATGTCGGTGATCTGCTGCGCCAGGTCATTGCGGCCGTCCAGAACCGTCAGCTCGATGCCAAGGTGTTCCGCCTCGGTCTTGGCCAGACGGACCAGCTGCTCCCACCACTCGGAGCCGGCGATGTTGCGCTGCGAGAACGCAATCCTCATGCCCTTGAACTGATCCTTTTCGCCGATCATTTCTTCCGGCAGAAGCTTGAGCTGCTCGGGGGTCGCGGTGAACACGCCGCCTTCGGCAAGGGCTGTGTGGGCCACACACAGTACGAGAAGAACCAGTGAGAGAACCAATGCCAGTTTTTTCATGGGGACCCTCCTTTTTTATTTGCTGGCTTACGCCATCAAAACCGTTAAAAGTGCAAAACCTCAATCCCATGCTTTTCCAAAATCTCGTTGAAAATGAGCATCTGGCTGTTTTCCGGCGGTTTCACATCCTGAAGCTCATAAGTCCTGCCAATGGCCGCGTATTTGCCCCGCCCCAGCTTGTGATAGGGCAGCAGCTCCGCTCCCGTTACGCCGCATTCCGCCAGGAAGGCCGCGATTTGCTCCACCTCCCCCACCGTGTCGTTAAAACCGGGGATGATGGGGGTCCGTACCACCAAGGCGGTGCTTGTACCCTTGCAAAGCTTTGCCATCCGCGCCACGTTGTCCGCCTGGCGCTGGGGCTCCGCCCCGATCCATTGGCGGTACTTGGTGGAGTCCATGCCCTTCACGTCCATGAAAATCATGTCCAGGTACGGCAGAACGGCTTCATAATCCTTCGCGTCGCCCGCGCCGCAGGTTTCCATGGCGGTGTTGATCCAGTTCTCCTTGCACAGGCGCAGCAGCGCATAGGCAAACTCCGGCTGCATCATGGGCTCGCCCCCTGACAGGGTCATGCCGCCGCCCGAGGAATCAAAAAACGGACGGTCCCGGGCCACCTCCTGATACACGTCATAGGCGGTGCGCTTCGCGCCCAAGGCCACCCGCGCTCCAGTATAGCACGAAAGCACACAGGGGAAGGACTCCTCCCGCCGGTAGCACTTGGCGGCGCATATCTCCCGGTCGGTTTCCGCTTTGCCTTCCACCATGCGGACCGCGCCGTGGGGGCAGGCTGTAACGCAGGCCCCGCAGCCGATGCACTTATCCATGAACAGGCCAAGCTCCATATAGGGCTTCTGGGTTTCGGGGTTGCTGCACCACAGGCAGGCAAGGGGACAGCCTTTCAGGAATACCGTGGTGCGAATGCCCAGACCATCATGGATGGCGTAACGCTCAATCTCCGTGACCACGCCCGTTACGTCATGCAATTCGCGGGTCTGGCGCGCGCTGATGTTCATCACTGTGATTCATCCTTTGCCGGTCGTGGGCACAGGCCCCCCGTGCCCACGATCAATTGGGGAAGTCAGATCCGCTCCTCGGTCCGTTCGATGATGTCCTGCTGAACGTCGCTGGAGAGCTGGGTGAAGTAAGCGCTATACCCGGCCACGCGGACGATGAGGTCGGAATAGTTCTCCGGGTGTTTCTGGGCGTCCATCAAAGTCTTTTTGCTCACCACATTAAACTGCATTTGAGCGCCGCCCATTTGGAAATACTGGTCAATGATCCCGACGAAGCGCCTGAGGCCCTCATTGGCGCGGGTTCCCGGCAACGTGGTGTTCATAACAATCCTCCCTTTATGTGCTTAGTACAAATCCTCGGGCACGAACTTCAGATTATACAAGGAGCCGCAGGACAGCAGAATGTTGTTGAGCTTGGACACCGAAGAGATGGAGGCCGTGGGCCCCAGCTTGTCCGTGCCCCGCATGGGGGACTGGCCGTCCGCCAAAGAGGTATAGGCGTCCCTGCCGTCCGGGGTGGCTCCGCAAACCTTGCCAAAGGGGGTGTTGCTGGACACGGTGCTGGTGGAGCAGTGCAGCGTGCCGCCGATGGGCCCCCTGCCGTAACGGGTATTCTTGTACTTGGGCAGCTCCTGGGCCACGTGGGCCAGCATATCCCGGGTCAGGAAGTCCACCTCGTCCACGTCGTTGCCGTACTTGGGCACGCCCAGGCACATGGCCTTGATCTGCCGGCCCGTGGGGCTGGTGGTGTCGTCGGAGAAGTTGGTTTCCAGCGCGTGCTTCAGTTGCGCCCCGGTGATCTTCTTCTCGTCAAAAACCAACTTCTTGATGCTGTACAGGCTGTTGGCCACATTGGCGGTGCCGATGGTCTGCTGGCCCGTCAGGTCGTACTTGGCGCCGCCCTGCTTGATGGCCTTGCCCCGGGGCACCGTGGTCTCATAGCAGCCAAAAACCGCCGCCATGGGTTCCTCCAGGGTTTCCTCCCAGAGCTGGTCAATGGTGTTCTCCATGATGGCTTCCTGTTTGATGTAGAAATCCAGCTGCTCCAGGTAGGCCTCCTTGACCTCCTCAAAGCTTTCAAAGGTGGACAGGTCCTTCCCATGCTTGTTGGACAGCAGCGTCAGGCCGGTGCGGGGGTCCTTGCCGCCGAAGAGGGACATTTCCAGCATCTTGACGCAGTTCAGCCACGCGCCGCCGGTGCGGCCGCCCAGAAGACCCGCCGTGCCGGGCTCCACACAGCCGATGATGCAGTAATTATAAGCGTCATCCAGCTGATATCCCCTGTTCATCAGGGCGGGAATGTATACCTCGTCATTGAAAATGGAGGGCAGGCCCATGCCCAGGCGGACCACCTCCGCCACCTTCATCTTGAACTCCAGGGGCGATTTCTTGTGGAAGCGCACGGTGAGCGAGGGTTGGGGCACACGGGTGTTGGCGGTGGCCTCCAGGCAGATATAGCTCAGCTCATTGGTGGCGTCGCTCTTGGTCTTGGGGTCCTGGCCGCCAATGGTCAGGTTTTGGAACATGGGCACGCCCCGGTAGTAGTCGGTATCGGTCCAGCTGCGCACCTTGTTGTTGGAGTAGATTTGCAGATAGAAGTTCTCCACCATTTCAAGCGCGATGTCATGGTTCAAGGAACCGTCCTTGAGCCCCTTTTCGTACATGTCCCACATGAATTGGTCAAAGCGGCCAAAGGAAATGCCCGCGCCGTTGTCCTCGATTTGCACGCAGATGTGAATGAAAATCACGAACTGCAGCGCTTCCTTAAAGTTCCGGGCCGGGTGCTCCGGCACCCGGCGGCACATGTCGCTGAGCTCCTGGAGTTCCTTCTTGCGGGTGAAATCCTTCTCCTTGTCCGCCTCCCGCTGGGCCAGGTCCGCGAAGCGGTGGGCATAGCGGATCACGGCCTCGCAGCTGATGATGGCCGCGTCGTAGAAGTCCTTCTTCATGGCGGCTTCCGGCTGGGTCCAGTCGATGGCGTCCCGGTAGCCCTCACATTCCTCAATGATGTGGGTCAGGCCGGTGGTAAAAAGCTTCTGATGGTCCGGCGCGTAGTGGCCGTCCCCTCCCTGGAAGTAGGTGCCCAAATCCGCCGCTTTGATGTCAAAGTGCGTGGCCTGAGACTCTTTGGACAGGCGGCAGCGCAAACGGTCCGTATGGGTGCGGCCCTTCCACCAGTTGATGACATCCACCAGGGTTTGGCGGTTTTCCGGATGGAAATCATAGCGGTCCGCGGGGCGGTCGCAGGGGAAGTAGGGCTTCCCGTTGATGACCTCGTCCTCCACCCATTCCACGTCAAACTCAGGAAACAGGGGCGCCCAGCGGGGCAGCGACGCCTGATTGCCGGCAAACAGGCTGCCCGGCATCAAGTAGAGGGTCATTTGGTCCAGCACATCGGCAATCACCTGGGCCCGCTGCACCACGGTGGGAAGGCCGATGTTTTTCTTGTAGGATTCCGTCATCAGATGGGCGCGTTCCACGCAGATGCCAGCCTTGAATGACCGAATATACTGGTACAGCTTTTCAATCCGTTCGCTTCTTTCCGGTTTGGTGACAATTTGATACGATGAGATGCTCTCCAACAACAAGCCCTCCTTTGATTGTCGCGAATATCGCTTCTGTGTGCCTTTATCCTATCATCCGCGATTTTTTGGAACAACCGTCATTCTTCACATCAGGGAGTATATTTTTTGGGAATTTCGGGCCCGCCGCTCCCCCGTATCCCAATTGTTCAAATAAATGCCAGTATCGCAAGGCCTGCCGATTGTCACACTATCCTTTGTGACAAAACAATCGGCGTTTCCGCGCTTGCCTGAAAAGAGGCGGATGGGTCCCGGCGGTTTCCAAACATTCTCTGACCCATGCCCCGGGGCGGCCGCACCCCTAAGATCTCCGCGCTTTTGCCTTTCCCGCTTGACAACGCGAATTTTGGTGGTGTAAAATCATCATGACATTGATACGTCAGGTGCCCTTTGATAACCAATGGCCAGCCTAAGATTGTGGTGAAGGCATTATTCGCTGACTCCACTTTTTTTCACCCCCGTAAAT
>JARKQO010000357.1 GCA_029974855.1 Eubacteriales bacterium | reverse complement strand
CCCCTGAGCCAGTGCATCGGGGAGTTCTCCGGGGTGTACACGCTGCTGTTCATCATCGAGCTGAGCGTGGGGGCCATGTTCATGCTGCTGGTGGCCCAGATGCTGGTGGTGGGCAATTTGACGGTGATGCTGAGGTGAGGGAATGGGCGCTTTTCTGCGGCAGATGGTGGCCATGGCGGCCCTTTGGACCCTGGAGGAACTGCTGTTGCCGGAGGGCAATCTGCAAAAGGCGGCCCGGGTGGTGGTGAGCCTGCTGGTGATGACCGTGCTGCTTAGCTCCATGGTGGATTTGCTGCGCACCTGGGCCGGACAGGGAGCCTCCCAGTGGAACCAGGAGTTGGGGGCCGTGGCCTGGGAAACCAGCCAGGGAACCACGGAGGGAGCAGAGGCCGGCTACAGCCGCTACTACCTCCAGTCCCAGGCCAACCAGGCCCAGGCCCTATGCATGCGCATGGCGGAAAAGGCCGGATACCAAGCCCGGGTGGCGGTCTATTTGCAGGAAAGCGGAGCCCTGGAGGGGATTCATGTGCGCCTGGAGGAGACGGGGGAGGGGGAAGGGCCGCCCCTGATCTCCGCCGGGGAGCTGCGCCGGGCCATCGCCGACGCCTTTGGGGCGGAGGAGGCAAGGGTCCAGGTGGTCATGGACGAGGGTGGATGACGTGAAGGCATGGACATGGCTGAAGACAGGGAACCGGCTTTGGTGGGTGGCCCTGGCCGTGCTGCTGGCAGCCTGTATGCTGGCGGCCTTTCGGGGGGGCGGGGAAGGGGCTACCAGCGCCTCCAGCCAGGAGAAGCGCATCGCCGAGGTGCTCAGCGCCATGGCGGGGGCAGGGCGGGTGGAGGTGGCGCTGTTCTATGAAACCGAGGAGGTGGCGGCCTTTGGGTCCAGCGGCAAAAGCCGCCCCACCGGCGCGGTGGTGGTGGCCCAGGGCGCCGGGGACCTGCGGGTGCGCCTGGAGCTGATCCGTGCTGTGCGAACGCTGCTGGGATTGCCGGAGGCCGCTGTGGACGTCTTTGTAATGGAGGAGAGACCATGAACAAAAAGTGGGGTCAACCAATGGAAAACGCACCCAAGGAGCAGGCTTCCAAGGGAAAGAAGGAGGCAAAGCAAAAGAAGGAGGCAAAGGGAAAGCCCGCCGCCAAGTGGAGCTGGCTGCGGGCGGGGGCGCTGGTGCTGCTGCTGGGAGCCGCGGGGGCCCTGCTGTGGGGCGGCGGCTTTCAGGGGCTGATGGAAAAGATCGGCGGGAGCAACCCATCCCCGGGAGGGCTGGAGGGCCTGCTGGAGGGCGGGAAGGCGCTGCTGGAGCCCTCACCCAGCCCCATTCCCAAGGCCGGGGACCTGGCAGACCAGCGAACCCTGCGGGAAATCGCCTACCAGGAGGACCGGGAGGCCCTCAGCGCCCTATCCCAGAACCCGGAGGTGGCCGAAAAAACCCGGGAGGACGCGGCTGCGCAGCTGGCCCTGATGGTGGCCAGCCACCAATCGGAGCTGGGGATTGAGGAGGCCCTTCAGGCGGCGGGCTTTGAGCCCTGCCTGGTGCTGCTGCAAAACGGGGCCCTGACGGTGATGGTGCGGGGGGACAGTCTCACCAGCGCCCAAAGCGCCACCATCCTCTCTTTGTGCGCGGCCCATGCCCAGGTGGGGGTGGAGAACATCCGGATCATGACCGGAAGCTGAGCCAGGGGAAGCCTATGACTTGGGCTTTCCTTCGGGGTCATTGACGGTATGGGGGACTACCACAGGGCAGGCGTTTTCCTTCCCCAGGAGGGAGTGGCGGCCGGAGCCGGCGGGGGAGTAGCCCAGGGCGATTTCCTCGCAGCGCTTTTCCTCCTCCCGGATCTCCCAATGGAGCAGGAAGGTGAGAAGGCTCCGCAGCAAAATCACCGCGGCCAAGGTGCCCAGCTCGTTCCAGCCGCTGACGATCACCGAGCGGAGCACCTCGCTGCCCACCTTGAACTCCAGGCCCAGCATGATGCCCTTGGCCAGATCGATCCGGATGGATTCATCCTTGCGGATGTAACCGATGAAACCCCGTACCATGCTGATGACGATGACGGCGATGCCAGCCAGCTCGATCAGCAAAATGCAGCCCCGAACGAAAATGTCAAAATAATGCTCCACTCCAAACATGGCGGTCTCCTTTGTGAATCGCTTGTTCTATGGTACAATCCCCGGGGAGGGATTGCCATGATGCTCTCATTATACTTGCATATTCCATTTTGTAAAAGGAAATGTTTTTACTGCGATTTTTGCTCCTGGGAAGCCTCCTTCCAGGAGATGGAGGCCTACTGCGCCGCGCTGCGGCAGGAGATCCGGCTCCAGGCAAAGGCCTTTGGCGGCGCACGGGTGAACACGGCATTCATCGGAGGAGGGACCCCCTCCTTGCTGCCCGCCCCGCTGATGGACGGGCTGCTGGCGGAGCTGCACCGCTGCTTTCAGATTGAAAAGGGCGCGGAGTTTACCGTGGAGGCCAACCCCGGAACCCTTCAGGGCGATTGGCTGGCCATGGCCCGGAGCCACGGGGTCAACCGGCTATCCTTGGGGGTCCAGGCCGCCCAGGACCCGCTACTGGGCCTGCTGGGGCGCATCCATACCTTCCGGGAGGCGGTGGAGGCGGTGGCTTTGGCCCGGGAATACGGCTTTTCCAACCTGAACGCGGATGTGATGTTCGGCCTGCCGGAGCAAACCCGGCAGGATTACCTGGAGACTTTGGGCAAGGTGGCGGCCCTGGGAGTACCCCACATTTCCGCCTATAGCCTCATCTTGGAGGAGGACACGCCTTTGGCGGTCCGGGTGGCGGCGGGGGAGATGGCTTTGCCTTCCGAGGATGAGGTGGCCGGGATGTACGAGGCCGGCCGGGACTGGCTCCAGGCCCGGGGCTATCCCCAATATGAGATCAGCAACTTCGCCAAGCCCGGGTATGCGTGCCGGCACAACCTGGGCTATTGGCGCGGAAGCTGGTATGTGGGGTTGGGGGTAAGCGCGGCGGGCATGGTGCCGGTTCTGGAGGCCTCCGGAGAAAAAGAAACCCTGTCCCAGGCCCTGTATGTCCGCCGGGAGAACGTGGCGGATATGGCCCGGTACCGGGAGATGCTGGCCCAGGGGAAACTGCCCTTGGCCCGGGAGCAGGGTATCCCCCGGGAGGAGGCCATGTTCGAGGCCATGATGCTGGGGCTGCGTACCCTGGAGGGGGTGAAGCCGGGGGCGTTCGCGGACCGGTTTGGGCAGCCCCTGGAGCAGGTGTACGGCAGGCAGATGGAGGAGCTGGTCCGGGAGGGCCTGGCCTGGTGGCTGCCGGACCCGGAACAGGAGAACGCCCCCCCTTCCTTTGCTTTGACCCCCAAAGGCCTGCTGCTGCAAAACCAGGCGCTCCTGAAAATCATGGGCTAGACAGGGCTTGGAGGCCGTGATTTTTGAACAAACTGAAAATAAGGTCAGAATAGCTATTGACATTTGGGCCTGTTGGGCATATGATAACCGTGTTAGCACTCGACATCATTGAGTGCTAACAACCGGAAAGGAAAGGGCAAATCAGCCAGGGGAGGTGAGCGCATGGGGATCGACGAGCGGAAGTTTCGCATTCTGCAAGCCATTATCGACGACTACATCCTGACGGCCATCCCTGTGGGCAGCCGCACCATTTCCAAGAAGTACGAAACCAGCCTCAGCTCCGCCACCATCCGCAATGAAATGAGCGATCTGGAGGAGCTGGGCTATCTGGACCAGCCCCATGTAAGCGCGGGGCGGGTGCCCAGCCCCAAGGCCTACCGCCTGTATGTGGACCAGCTTTTGCAGCAGGGCAGGATTTTGGCCGCCAACCACGAGAACATCCGGGCCCATTTTCAGGACCGGGCCCGGCAGATGGAGGACGTGATCGGCCACGCGGCCCAGGTACTCTCCAGCCTGACCCACTATACGGCCTTGGTGATGAGCCCCAAGGGCGGGGAGATGAGGATCCGCAATGTGCAGCTGGTGCCTGTCAGCAGCGCCAGCGCCCTGGTGGTCATCGTCACCGATTGCGGCATCATGCGGGACGCGGTGATCCGGGTGGGCGCGGAAATGGACGGGGACGCCCTGTACGCCATCAGCCGGATGCTCACGGAGCGGCTCAGCGGCCACACCCTCTCGGAGGCCCGGCAGATTCTTGCCGGGGAGCAGGAGGAGGCCTCCCGCAGGCGGCGGATGCTCACGGAGATTTCCGATTTCATCGGCGAGGTGGAGAAGCAGAATGCCGTGGGCAAGCTGGCGGTGGGGGGAAGCAGCAATATTTTGAACTTTCCCGAATACAGCGACGTGGAGAAGGCCAAAAGCTTTTTGGCGGTGCTGGAGGGGAAGGAAAAGCTGCTCCAGTTGCTGGAGCAAAACCGGGAGATGGCCTTTACCGTGCGCATCGGGCCGGAAACGGGCATTCCGGAGCTTTCGGATTGTTCTTTGGTTACGGCCAGCTACCGTCTGGGGAACCAGACCCAGGGCACCATGGGGGTCATCGGCCCCACCCGGATGCAGTACGGCCATGTGCTGGGCATTTTGCGGGCCATGGGAGAACAGCTTTCCCGCCTGCTGGAGCAGGATAAGGAGTAGGTAAGCATGAGCAAGAAAAAGACAAGCAGGAGCAAAGGAACTGTGGAAGACATGGAGCTGGAAAAGACCGACCCGGTCCTGACGGACGCGGATCAAGAGGCCATGGATGCCCTGGGCAGCGAGGCGGAGGCCGTCACCCAGGAGGAGACGGCCCAGGCGGCGGATGAAACCGTATTGCAGGAGGCCCTGGACCGGGCCCGGGAGGCGGAGCTGGAGGAAGCCCTGGAGGCGGCCCAGGCCAAGCAGGAGGAATACCTGAACCTGGCCCAGCGGGTCCAGGCGGATTTTGACAACTTCCGCCGCCGCAACCAAAACATCCGCAAGGAAGCCTTTGAGGATGGAGCCCGATCCTTGGTGATCTCGCTGCTGCCGGTGGTGGATAACCTGGAGCGGGCCATTGAGGCGGCCAAGGAATCCCCGGATCCCTCCTTGCGGGAAGGGGTGGAGATGGTGGTGCGGCAGCTGGCGGAGATATTTACCAAGCGGGGCATCTTGCCTATCTGCCGCCCCGGGGAGAAGTTTGACCCCATCCTGGAGAACGCGGTGCTCCAGGGGGACGCCGGGGAAGGGGAGCCGGGCACGGTCTGCGAGGTATTCCAAAAGGGCTACCAAATGGGCGATTTCGTCCTGCGCCATGCCATGGTAAAGGTAGTGCCCGAATAAGCCGTTGGAATCCGGGGCCACGCCCCGTCCAAACAATAAAGCAACAAGCGTAAACAAGCGGATTGCGCATTTTGAGGAGGAACAACAGTATGGGAAAAATTATCGGTATTGACCTGGGCACCACCAACAGCTGCGTGGCGGTGATGGAGGGCGGCGAACCCGTGGTGATCCCCAATGCGGAGGGAGCCCGCACCACCCCTTCCGTGGTGGCCTTTACCAAGGACGGGGAGCGCCTGGTGGGGCAGATCGCCAAGCGCCAGGCCGTCACCAACCCGGAGCGTACCGTCATCTCCATCAAGCGGGAGATGGGCAGCAGCCACAAGGTCACCATTGACGGCAAGGATTACACCCCCCAGGAGATCAGCGCCATGGTGCTGCAAAAGCTCAAGGCGGACGCGGAAGCCTACCTGGGCGAAACCGTCACCCAGGCGGTGATCACCACCCCCGCCTATTTCAGCGACAGCCAGCGCCAGGCCACCAAGGACGCGGGCCGCATCGCCGGGCTGGAGGTGCTGCGGATCATCAACGAGCCCACCGCCGCGTCTTTGGCCTACGGCTTGGACAAGGAAGGCTCCCAGAAGATTTTGGTGTACGACCTGGGGGGCGGCACCTTTGACGTAAGCCTTTTGGAGATCGGGGACGGCGTGTTTGAGGTCCTTGCCACCAACGGCAACAACCGCCTGGGCGGCGACGATTTCGACGACCGGGTGATCAACTATATCACCGATACCTACCGCAGGGAAAGCGGCATCGATCTGAAGAAGGACCGGATGGCCTACCAGCGCCTGAAGGAAGCCGCCGAAAAGGCCAAGATCGAGCTCTCCGGCGTGATGACCGCCAACATCAATTTGCCCTTCATCACCAGCGACGCCTCCGGCCCCAAGCACCTGGACATGACCCTCACCCGGGCCAAGTTCGACGAGCTCACCGCCGATTTGGTGGAAAAGACCATCGAGCCCATGACCAAGGCCTTGAAGGACGCGGGCCTCACCGCGGAGCAGATCGACAAGGTGATTCTGGTAGGCGGTTCCACCCGGATTCCCGCCGTGCAGGCCGCCGTGAAGAAGATCACCCAAAAGGAGCCCTTCAAGGGCATCAACCCCGACGAGTGCGTGGCCATCGGCGCGGCCATCCAGGCCGGCGTGCTGGGCGGCGAGGTGAAGGACGTGCTGCTGCTGGACGTGACGCCGCTGTCCTTGGGATTGGAAACCGAGGGGCACATCTTCACCCGGCTGATTGACCGCAACACCACCATCCCCACCACCAAGAGCCAGGTGTTCAGCACCGCCGCCGACGGGCAGACCACCGTGGAAATCCACGTGCTCCAGGGCGAGCGCCCCATGGCCTTTGACAACAAGACCCTGGGCCGCTTCCAGCTCACGGGCATTCCCGCCGCGCCCCGGGGCGTGCCGCAGATTGAGGTCACCTTCAACATCGACCGCAACGGCATCGTGAACGTGTCCGCCAAGGATAAGGGTACCGGCAACGAGCAGAAGATCACCATCACCGCCTCCACCAACATGACGGAGGATGAGATCAACCAGCGCATCAAGGAAGCCGAGCAGTACGCCGAGGAGGACAAGAAGCGCAAGGAAGAGGTGGAGACCCTCAACCGGGCCGACACCATGATCTACGAGATGGAGAAGCAACTGCGGGAGAACGGCGACAAGCTGTCCTCTGAGGACAAGGCCACCGTCCAGAGCGAGATCGACGCCTTCAAGAAGATTCGCGAGGGCAACGACGCCCGGGCCATCAAGGACGCCATGGAGGGCTTCACCCAGAAGGTGTACCAGATCTTTGGCAAGCTCTACCAGCAGGAGGGCGGGCAGGGCGCGGCCCCGGATATGGGCGGCGCTCCCGTGGAGAACGACGACGGCACCGTGAATACCGATTACGACGTGAAGTGAGCGGAGCCCTCCGGGCCTGCCAAAGGCGCATTGCCTTTGGCTGAGCGAACGCGAGGCCTCGGCAGGCGGGAGGGGGAAGCCCACCGCCCGCCGGGGCATTCGCTGTGTCAGGCCCCGGCGCGAAAAAAGTACGATACGGGCCGCTTTGCGGCCTGAGTTGAGATAAAGTAGGTGAGCATTTGGCAAAGAAGCGCGACTATTACGAGGTGCTGGGAATCCGCAAGGACGCCTCGGACGCGGATATTAAGAAGGCATACCGCCAAAAGGCCAAGGAGTGCCACCCGGACTTGCATCCCAATGATAAAGGCGCGGAGGAACGCTTCAAGGAGCTGAACGAGGCCAACGAGGTGCTCAGCGACCCGGACAAGCGGGCCCGCTACGACCAGTTCGGCTTTGAGGGGCCCGCCATGGGCGGCCCGGGCGGAGCCGGGGGCTTTGGCGGGTTTGATTTCAGCGGCTTTGGCGGAGCGGGCATGGGCGGCTTTGACAGCATCTTCGACCAGCTCTTTGGCGGCATGGGCGGCGGCCAGCGCCGCCAGGGCCCCCAGCAGGGGAACGACCTGCGCTTTGACATGGGCATTTCCTTTGAGGAGGCGGCCTTTGGGGCGGAGAAATCCTTTGAGTTTTTCCGCAACGAAAACTGCGAAACCTGCGACGGCACCGGGGCCAAGGCCGGGACCCAGCCCCAGACCTGCCCCACCTGTAAGGGCTCGGGCCAGGTGCGGGCCGGGGGCGGCTTTATGGTCACCGTGCGCACCTGCCCCACCTGCCACGGAGAGGGCAAGATCGTCAAGGAGAAGTGCTCCGCTTGCAACGGCAGCGGGCATATGCGCAAAAAGCGCACCGCCACGGTGAAGATCCCCGCTGGGATCGACAACGGGCAGACCATCATCATGAACGGCCAGGGGGAGCCGGGGCTGCGGGGCGGTCCCAGCGGGGATTTGTATATCCGCATCACCGTGAAGCCCCACAGGCTTTTCAGGCGGGAGGGTACCACCCTCCATTTGGAGATGCCCATCAGCATCACCCAGGCGGCTTTGGGAGCCGACGTGGATATCCCCACCTTAAAATCCCCCGTGAAATACCGCATCCCCGAGGGCACCCAGAACGATGACCAGTTCCGCCTGAAGGGCTATGGCATCCAGCAGCTCCAGGGCAGCGGCAAGGGGGATTTGGTGGTGCGGGTTCGGGTGGAGGTGCCCAAAAAGCTCAGCGACAAGCAGAAGGAGCTTTTGCGGCAGCTGGAGGACAGCATGACCGGCAAGGAGTACGAGGGCCGCAAGTCCTTTATGGAGAAGCTACGGGGCATGTTCAACTAATCGCGGGCGGGTGGCTTTGGCTGCCCGCCTTTTGGAGGGAAGCCCATGGAATGGATGGAAGTGGCCGTGCATACCACCACCCAGGGATCGGACGTGGTCAGCGCGCTGCTGATGGAGCTGGGCTCCACCGGCACCGAGATTCTGGACCGGGCGGATATCCCCGACCCCGGCGCACCCGGGGCCTACTGGGAGATGTACGATGAAAAGCTTCTGGCGGACATGCCGGAGGATGTGCTGGTAAAGGGTTGGTTCCAGGTGGGGGAAAACACGGCGGACACCTTGGCGGCCCTGAAGGCGGAATTAGCCGCTTTGCTGCGGGGCCAGGAGCATAATCCGGTCCCCCTGGGCTCCTTGGCTTTGGAGGTAAAGGAGGTCCAGGACGCGGACTGGGCGGAGAGCTGGAAGCAGTATTACAAGCCCTTTCGGGTGGGGAGCCGCCTGGTGGTGAAGCCCACCTGGGAACCCCATGAGCCCCGGCAGGGGGACGTGCTGCTGGAGCTGGACCCGGGCATGGCCTTTGGCACAGGCACCCATGAAACCACCCGGATGTGCCTGGAGCTGCTGGAAAAGCACCTGGGCGGCGGCATGCGGGTAATGGACGTGGGCACGGGCAGAGGCATTTTGGCTATCGCGGCGGCCAAGCTGGGGGCGGAAAACGTGCTGGCCATCGACATTGACCCGGACGCGGTGAAGGTAGCCAAGGAGAATGTGGCCCTCAACGGCGTGGCGGAGCGGGTGAAGGTGGTCCGGGCGGATCTGGTCAGCGGGGAAACCATGGCCTGTGAGCTGGCGGTGGCTAACATCGTGGCGGACGCCATCTGCATGCTGGCGGGCCCGCTTACCCGGCATCTGCTGCCGGGAGGGATGCTGATTTGCTCGGGTATCATCCGGGAGCGGGAGCAGGATGTGCTGGGGGCCACCGGCGAGGTGGGCTATGCTCTGGTGGAGCGGGTTCAGCAAGGGGAGTGGGTGGCCCTGTGCCTGAGCCGGGGGAGATAGTCATGCATCGCTTTTTTGTGGAAGAACCCCTGGTGGAGGGGGCTTTGGTGTCCCTGTCCCGGGAGGAAAGCGCCCATGCAATCCGGGTGCTGCGGCTGAAGGCCGGGGACCCGGTACAGCTGTTGGACGGGGAAGCCCTTTTTGCCGGGGAGCTGACACAGGTAAGGGACAGCGGCGTTCAGGCGAAGGTGCTGTCCGTTCTGCCCTCCCCGGAAAGCAAGGCCCGCATTACCCTTTGGCAGGGCCTTCCCAAGGGGGACAAGCTAGAGCACATCGTGCAAAAGGCCACGGAGCTTGGGGTATGGACCCTTTGGCCCGTGGAGATGGAGCGCTCCGTAGCCAAGGCGGACAGGGCCCGGCAGGGGGTAAAGGGAGAGCGTCTGGAGCGCATCGCCTTGGAGGCGGCCAAGCAGAGCGGCCGGGCCCATGTGCCCCGGGTGGAAGCCCCCTGCGGCTTTGCCCAAGCCCTGGCTCGCCTGGACAAGGAAGAAGCCTTTGACCTGATTTTGGTGGCCTGGGAGGAAGCGGAAGCCCAAGGCCTCAGGCTCAGCCAGGCGGTGCGGGAGAACCCCGGCAAGGAGCGTATTTTGCTGGTGATCGGCCCCGAGGGGGGCATCGCCCCGGAGGAATGCGCCGCCTTGGAGCAGCGGGGAGCCCGGTTCGTCACTTTGGGCAGGCGCATCCTGCGCACCGAGACGGCGGGGCCCAGCGCCCTGGCGGTGATCCTCACCGCCCTGGAGGAAATGTAGGAAGGAAGAACCATGACCGTATGCTTTACCACCTTGGGCTGCAAGGTGAACCAATATGACACCCAGGCCATGCTAGAGCTGTTTGAGGCCCGGGGCTATGTGGCCGTTCCCCCCGGAGCCGGGGCCGACGTGTACGTGGTGAACACCTGCACCGTCACCGGCACAGGGGACCAAAAGAGCATGAAGCTGGTGCGCCGCTACCGTCGGGAGAATCCCGCCGCGGAGGTGGTGATCGCGGGCTGCCTGGCCCAGCGCCTGGGGGAGGAGCTGCGGGATACCGGGGCCCGGCTGATTCTGGGCACCCAGTACCGGGGCCGGATCGTGGAGCTGCTGGAGAAGGCCATCCGGGAAAACACCCAGATCGTGGCGGTCAGCGCCCTGGACAGCGCGGCCTTTGAGGCCCTGTCCATCCACCGCCATGAGGGGCACACCCGGGCCGTGATGAAGATTCAGGAGGGCTGCGATTGCCATTGCACCTACTGCATCATTCCCTCGGTGCGGGGCAGCGTCCGCTCCCGGGAGGTGGAGGACATCCGCCGGGAGGCGGCGGCGTTGGGCCAGGCTGGCTTTGCGGAATTGGTGCTCACGGGGATTCATCTCACCAGCTACGGCATCGATCTGCCGGGAAGGCCCACCTTGGCCCAGGCGGTTCAGGCGGCTTGTGAACAGGAGGGCATCAACCGGGTGCGCCTGGGCTCTTTGGAGCCCAGCGTGGCCACGGCGGCCTTTGTACAGGCCATGGGGCGGCTGCCCCAGCTTTGCCCCCAGTTCCATCTGGCGCTGCAAAGCGGCAGCGACAGCGTCCTGGCCCGGATGAAGCGGCGCTACAACACCGCCCAGTTCGCGGCGGCGGTAGGGCGCATCCGGGAGGTGTATCCAAACGCGGCCTTTACCACGGACGTGATCGTGGGCTTTCCCGGGGAAACCTGGGAGGAATTCGAGCAAACCCTAGCCTTTTGCGAAGCTATCGGCTTTGCCAAGGTCCATGTGTTTCCCTACAGCAAGCGGCAGGGCACCCCCGCCGCCAACCTGGCGGGACAGGTTTCCGAGGAGATCAAGCAGGAGCGGGTGCGCAGGCTGATGGCGCTGGGGGAGACCCTGGCCCGGGCCTACCGGGAGCGGCAGCTGGGGCAGGCGGCCCGGGTGCTGCTGGAGGAACGGCGGCCCGATGGCCGCTGGGAGGGATATACCCCGGAGTATGTCCATACTTTGGTGGAAGGCCCCCCGGAGAAGGCGGACGCCCTTTCCTCCGGCCAGATCGTTTCCGTGCGGATGGACAGGCTGACCCGGGAAGGAATGGCGGGCACCTTTGTAGAATGACATTGTAGAATGACAAAAGAAACAGAGGAAAAAAGGGAGGCTGCCCCATGGAGAATTGCCTGTTCTGTCAAATCCTGGAGGGGAAAATACCCTCCAAAAAGGTCTACGAGGACGAGGATACCTATGCTTTTGAGGATATTCATCCCCAGGCGAAGCACCATGTGCTGGTGATCTGCAAGGAGCACGTACCGGATGTGGCCCATAGCCACCAGCTTTCCGACCGGCAGCTGGCCGCCTGCCTGCGGGCCTGCGCCCGGGTGGCCGAGGAATTAGGCATCCGGGAGAGCGGGTACCGGGTTGTCACCAACTGCGGCCCGGATGCGTGCCAAAGCGTAGGGCATATGCATTTCCACGTGCTGGGCGGCCGGCAGCTGACAGGGCAAATGGGCTGAGGCGCGCCGGCCTTTGGGGCGGTTTTGCGGATTATGAAAATTCATGGTTGACGCGCCCCCATGATCGGGTTATAATATTTGCAGAATCGCTACGATGCTGTACTTAGCAATGACTGAGCACAACGCAAGGCGAGATGAGCGAGGGGAGGGATAACAGTGTCCGAGGTACGAATCCGCGAAAACGAATCCCTGGAAAGCGCTCTGAAGCGGTTTAAACGGCAATGTGCTCGTACAGGTGTTTTGGCAGAGGCTCGCAAACGTGAGCATTATGAAAAGCCCAGTGTGAAACGCAAAAAGAAAGCTGAAGCAGCACGCAAGCGCAAGTATTAAACCATCAGCCATCAGGCCCTTCCCCCGCACAGGGGGGAGGGTTTTTGCATGCCCCGGCATGAAAATTCATTTTGCCTTGGCCCAAGCCGAAGGCAACGGGCCTGCGGCCGGGCTCCGGCATAGGAGGGGAGGAACGGACCGCCTCCCGCCTTTTGGCGGAAATGGCCGGAAAATGGACTTATGGGAAAGGTTTTGCCGCCAGAAGTTTTGGTTTTTACAGGCCGGACACCTTGCATACAACACAGCCCTGTGGTATACTGAACTCAGGTATGGCCCGTTGTTCATATCCAAGTGATGGAAAGAGGAAATGCGTGCAATACGCTTTGCTGGTAAAGCCTCACGCCAATACCCGCTATACACAGTCCCTGCAAAAGCTAGCCATAGCAGAACTACAATGCCTCTTGGCCGCATGGGATGTAACCGCGGAACCTTCTTGGACGGAGATTGCGGGAACACCGTTTGTAACCTTTGAAGCGGAGGAACTTTCCCCCCTTGCCTGGCAGGCGGTGAGCGGTCATTCCGCCCTTTGCTTCGCCTCGGTAAGGGAAGGGATTTTTCTTCGGCCGATACCCCTCACCAATAGGAGGTATCTGCCAGATGACCTGCCGGAGGTGTTAAAGTATAAGGGAAAGACCAATGCGGACTTTACTTCCATGATGCTCCACTGCGCGTGCGCAGCCTCCGATTTTGCCCGTAGCCAAGAGCCCCTGACAGTGCTGGACCCGCTTTGTGGGCGGGGCACCACGCTGTTTTGCGCCCTGGAAGGCGGGCATCACGGAATCGGCGTGGATGTAGATGCCAAGGCCGTGGCAGAGGCGGACGCGTATTTTTCCCGGTATTTGCAGTACCATCATATCAAGCATGAAAGACACCGCGCCAGCGCGACCCTGGATCAGGGGCACAGTGCCCCTGAGTTCCGGTATAGCTTTGCCAATACCCTGGAAAGCTATCGGCAGGGACGGCGCAGAACGCTCAGGCTCTTTGTGGGGGATACCCGGAAAGCGGACCGGATGGCAGGCAAGGGGAGCTGCCATCTGCTTCTGGCGGATTTGCCCTATGGCGTGCAGCACGCCCCCAAGCAAGGGCAACAGGTTTCCCCCTTTGGGGACTTGCTTCAGGAGGCGCTGCCCGCCTACCGCGCGGCGCTGAAGCCCGGCGGGGCAATGGCCCTTTCCTTCAATCTCTATACCCTATCCCGGAACGAGGTTGTACACATGATGCAAAGCGCTGGTTTCACTGTACAGATTCATTCGCCCTATCATGATTTTTCCCATTGGGTGGAACAGGCGGTCCATAGAGATTTCGTCGTGGCGCGCAAAGAAAAACCCTCGACGGCTGATCGTTAGCCTTGCCTTTTTAGTGATCCATCATCACTGCCGCAAAAGCAAAACGAAACATACCGTTTATGAAGCGCATGTCATTGGTTGGCAGGCTTCACGGCGAACAACTCCCTGCCGGGGGCAGGTACGATGTCAAGGAGGTTATCACATTGCTCAATAAGGATCTGCAAGCCCTGACCGTGGTCCAGCTGCGCAAGCTCGCCCGTGAAAACGGGGTCAAGCTCAGCGCGGGGATCGACAAGGACGGCATTGTGGAGCGACTGGCAAACGCGTTACAGGATGTGGATATTTCTACTCTTTTCATAGATGGCCCCTCCGCTGGAGCCAAGCAGCCGGACCAGGAAGCCCAGCCGGAGGCGACCCAGGAGGAGAAGCTTCAGGGCTCTCCCCTGTCGGCGGATGTGACGGTGGTGGGGCCCAGCGCCAGCGCACAGCCCTGGCCTGCCCAGCCGGTGCAGGCCGCCCCTGAGGCGGGGACCCCGCCCCAGCAGCCCGTGTACCGCCAGGCTTGGCAAGCCCGCCCCCAGGCGCCCCGCCCGGCGGCCCAGCAGCCCCCCTGGCAGCAGAGCCGTACCGCCGGTTCCGCCTCCCGCTTCGGGCCCCCGGTGAACTATGTGCAAGCGCCCCCGGCCCCCAGCGCCACCCCAGCGCCCGAGGAGCCCCGTCCGGCACCCGAGGCCCCCAAGCAGGAGCCCCTGCGCCTGGACGGGTACCGCCTGGGCTACCGGGCCGCCCCCCAGCGGCAGACCTATCACCGCCCCGAGGGAGCCCGGCAGGAGTTCCGTTCCCCCTACCGGCCGGAGCAGGGAGGGCCCCGGGGGTATGCCCCGCCCCCCTATCAGCCCGCCCGGGGCAATGAGGTGGAGTATTACAACGATTCCCTGTACAAACCCATCCGGGACCCGGCCTTTGCCGCGCCCTATGATCCCGCCATGCCCTTGCCAGAGCTCCTCAGGACCGGGGACTCGGTGGAGGCCAGCGGCGTGCTGGAGATTTTGCCCGACGGATACGGCTTCCTCCGGGCGGATACGCTGCTGCCCGGCAAGAAGGACATCTATGTGTCCGTGGCGCAGATTCGGCGCTACAGCCTGCGTACCGGGGATTTTATCGAGGGCAAGGCGCGGCCCCAGCGGGACAGCGATAAGTTTGCCGCGCTGCTGTACGTGGAGCGCCTCAACGGCCTGGTGCCCGAGGAGAGCAACCTCCGCCAGACCTTTGACAGCCTGATCCCCATTTATCCCAACCGCCGCATCGTATTGGAAAGCGAGCAAAACAGCGACAACATGCCCATCCGCCTGGTGGATTTGATCGCCCCCATCGGCTTTGGCCAGCGGGCCATGATCATCGCCCCGCCGGAAAGCGGCCGCATCTTCATGCTCAAGGAGATCGGCAAGGCCATCAAGCTCAACGATCCCCAGGCCCATGTGATGATGCTGATGGTGGACGCGGCCCCGGAGGAAGTGACGGAAATTCGGGAAGCCATCGAGGTGGAGGTTTTTGCGTCCACCTTCGCGGAGAGCCCGGAAAGCCAGACCCGGGTCAGCGAAACCATGCTGGAAAGCGCCCAGCGGCTGGTGGAGGATGGCCGCAACGTGGTGATCCTCCTGGACAGCCTTACCAAGCTCACCCGGGCCTATCAGGCGGCGGTGACCCAGGGGGGCCGCGCCCTTACCAACACCGTCACCCCGGCAGCCTTGGTGCGGCCTAAGCGGTTCTTTGGCATGGCCCGGAATACCCGGGAGGGGGGCAGCCTCACCATCATCGCCACCATCGCCATTGAAACCGGCTCCCGGGTGGACGATATCATCTTTGAGGAGTTCAAGGGCACGGCCAACATGGAGCTGCGCCTGTGCACCCCCGCCCCCAGCGATCCCATCTTCCCCCTGATCGATCTGCAGCTCAGCGGCACCAAGAAGGAGGATTCCCTCCTCAGCGCCCAAGAGAAGGAGGGGCTGAAGGCCATCCGCACGGTGCTGGGCTCCACCACCAACCGGGAGGCCGTGGTGCAGCTGGTGGACATGATGCGCAAGACCAAATGCAACGCGGACCTGTTCAACCGCCTGAAGGACTGGATGGCCCTTTGGGAGAAAAGCGGGTTTTTGACCGGCAGAAGAGGCTGAAAGCCAGGAATATAAAAAACCAATGCCAGCCGGGAAGGACGCACCTTCCCGGCTGGTACTAGAAGAGGCCCGACGCCCGAGCGGCCCAGGTCGGAGAAGGAGACGAGCCGGTGAGGATCGGTGAGGTATGCCTATACACCCGGGATGTGGTGGCCCTGGCGGACTTTTACCGGGCGCTGCTGGGCCTGGAGCCGGGGCCCGACGCCCGGGATTCCGTTCATCAGGTGATCCTGGCCCAGGAAACCGCCCTGACCATCTATGACGATGGGGAGCCGCGAGGGGAAAACCAGAGCCACATCTGCCTGGCCTTTACCGTGGAGGACGTGGACCGGGAGTATCAGCGGCTTTTGGCCCTGGGAATCGAGATCCTCTCGCCCCCCACCTTGCGGCCCTGGGGCGCGAAAAACATGCTGTTTGCCGATCCCCAGGGCAACCGGATCGCGTTCAGGAGCTTTCCCCAGGAAGGCCGATAAAGGGAAGCAAAGCCGAGGGCCGCCGGCGGGAAGCCGCCGGGCAACAGAAAAACCGGAGGGTCGAATGCTCAACCCTCCGGTTTTTCGTTGCGGTCCGTTCCGGGCTTACGCCTTGGGGCCCGCGTCGATGATCTTCTGGTCCATGTTCTGGTACTTGCTGAAGTTCTTCTGGAACAGCCCGGCCACCTTCTTGGCGGTAACTTCGTAGGCGGCGGGATCGGCCCAGGTCTTCTTGGGGGTCAGCACGTCGCTGGGCACGCCGGGGCAGGAGGTGGGCACCATCACGTTGAAGATGGGGTCCAGCGCAAACTCGCTCTTTTCCAGCTCGCCGTTGAGGCAGGCGGTGACCATGGCCCGGGTATAGGGCAGGCTCATGCGCTTGCCGCCCTGGCCGTAGGCACCGCCGCTCCAGCCGGTGTTCACCAGGTACACGTTGGCGCCGCTCTTGTCGATCCGCTCGCCCAGCAGCTGGGCATAGCGGGAGGCGGGCAGGGGCAAAAAGGGCGCGCCGAAGCAGGTGGAGAAGGTGGCCTCGGGCTCGGTCACGCCCCGCTCAGTGCCAGCCAGGCGGGCGGTATAGCCGCTAACGTAGTGGTACATGGCCCCTTCCCGGTTCAGCTTGCTCACGGGGGGCAGCACGCCGAAGGCGTCCGCGGTGAGGAAGATGACGGTCTTGGGGGTTCCGGCCACGCCCGGGATCAGCGCGTTGCTGATGAAGTCCACAGGATAGCCCACCCGGGTGTTCTCGGTGAGGCTGTCGTCGTCAAAGTCCAGCTCCCGGGTCTCGGGATCGATCACCACGTTCTCCGCCAGCGCGCCAAAGCGGATCGCGCCGTAGATCTCGGGCTCGTGTTCCTTGCTCAGGTTGATGCACTTGGCATAGCAGCCGCCCTCGATGTTGAAGATGCCGTCGTCGGTCCAGCCGTGCTCGTCGTCGCCGATGAGCTTGCGGTTGGGGTCGGCGGACAGGGTGGTCTTGCCCGTGCCGGACAGGCCGAAGAAGATGGCGCTGTCGCCGTCCTGGCCCACGTTGGCGGAGCAGTGCATGGAGAAGATGTTTTGCTTGGGCAGCAGGTAGTTCATGATGGAGAATACGCTCTTCTTCATTTCGCCCGCATACTGGCTGCCCGCCACCAGCACCACCTTCTGCTCAAAGGAAACGATGATGGCCGCTTCGCTGCGCACGCCGTCCCTGACGGGATCGCACTTGAAGCCCGGGGCGGCGATGATGGTGAAATCGGACTGGAAAGCCTCCAGGTCCCCTTCTTCGGGGCGCAGCAGCATCTGGTGCATGAACAGGTTCTGGCTGGCCAGCTCGTTGACGGTGCGCACGCTGATGCGGTACTTGGGGTCCGCCCCGGCAAAGCCGTCAAACACATACACATCCCGGCCCTGCAGATAGGCCAGCATCTGCTTGCGGATGTTCTCAAACTTTTCGGGGCTGATGGCCACGTTGACCTTGCCCCAGTCGATCTCGTCGTGAATGGAGGCCTCGTCAACGATATAACGGTCCTGGGGAGAACGGCCGGTATACTTGCCGGTGTTCACCACCAAAGCGCCGGTATTGCTGAGGATGCCTTCCCCCCGCGCCAAGGCGATCTCGGTAAGGCGGCTGACAGGCAGGTTGCGGTAGACAGCCTTGGGATTGTGGATGCCCAAATAGGAAAGATCCAGGCTCATGAACGATACCTCCCAATATAGAATGTGTTGCAAGCAAGCAGGCCGTTCTCGCTTTCCTGTGGAGGGCGGACGAAATAGTCTAATCTTGCCCTAATTCTAGTATTTCGTCATAAACCGTAAAAATCCTTCTTGAGCAGAAGAAAAAATATACTTTTTGGTCAGCAAAAAATCCGCCTTTGGACAGGCGGGCAAGGGAGGGCGGGGCCACGCAAAGGCATAAGGGCCGAAACCCTTTCCCTAGCTCTTTCTCAAAGCCGCTCCTTGCACTCGTTGGCCAGGCGGATCCAGTCCACAACGCTCAGGGCTTCTCCCCGCAGGGTGGGGGAAAGCCCCAAAGCCAGCAAAACATCCCGTATTTCCTCCCCGGAAAGGGGCAGGGCGGGCCGGAGGGCGTTGGTCAAGGTCTTGCGCCTCTGGCCGAAACCGGCCTTCAGCAAGGCAAACAGCAGCCTTTCGTCCGCCACGGGAAGGGGGGGAGCCTGGCGCAGGGGCAGGTTCACAAAGGCACTGTCCACCTTGGGGGGCGGGGTAAAGGCCTCGGCGGGAACGATTTGGACCAAGGCGGGCTCGCCACGGTATTGGGCCTTCACGCTCATCAGCCCATAGGCTTCCTCCGAGGGCCTGGCCAGCAGCTTGTCCGCCACCTCCTTTTGCACCATCAGGGAAATTTGGGCCATGGGCAGTCCGCTGTCCAGCAGCAGGTCCAAAATGGGGGTGGTGATGTTGTAGGGGATGTTGGCGATGACAAAAAAGCCCTGGCCCAAAGGCGCGCAGAGCTCCCCCAGGGGCATGCGGCGGATGTCCCCCTGCCGCAGGGTCACATTTTCGTAAGAGGCCAAGGAAACCCGCAGCAAGGGCAGAAGGCTTTCGTCCGCCTCCACCGCCAGCACCTGCCCGGCAGCCTCGCACAGGCAGGCGGTGAGCATGCCGCTGCCCGGGCCGATCTCCAGCACCGCGTCTTTCTTGCCCACCCCCGTGGAGGCCACCAAGGAGGCCAAAAGCGCCTTGTCGTAGAGGAAATGCTGCCCCAGGTCATGCTTGAAGGAAAGCCCGTCCTCCCGCCTGGGCCTGGGCTTCCGGAAGGATTTTTTCAACGGGGGGCCTCCTCCTCGTCAATTTGCACCAGATCCCTGCCAAAGGTTTCCACCAGCATGCTCTGGATCTGGTCCTGCACAGCCTCCCGCTTGGCTGCGGACAGGTCCCCCTCCAGCACGGGCTGAAACACCAGGGGCTGGCCCGCCGCCTCGCTGAGGGCCTTGGACACCACCTCCACCCGGGCGGGCTGGGAGAGCTTCACAAAGCTAAAATCCTTTTTGGTAAAGGGAATCAGCAGCTGGTACACATTGCCCTTGGCCCCCAGAAAGCGCTCCCCCCGAAGCAGGCCAAAGAGGGGGGGCTCCGTTTTGCTGATGGCGCTGAGAGCCTTCTGCCAGATGGCGGCAGGGTCCCCGGGCTCCCCGGGGGAGCCGGCCTGGGCCAGCTTTTCCGCAACGCTTTTCTTTTCCTTGGCTGCCGGGGCCGCCCCTTCCTTGGGAGCCGGGGAAGTCTTGGGATGATCCGCAACCGCAGGAGCTTGTCCCTCTTGGGAAGGCGCGGCAGCGTTGGGAACCAGAGCCCCGGAGGCCAAGGCCCGGCTGAGGGATTCCAGCTTGCGCTCCGCCTCCGCCAGCCGCTCCCATAGCGCGGCCTGGTCCTCCTCCCGGGGCTCCTGGCAGGCGTCCAAAGCCGCCACCTCCAGCCCGATCCGGGGGGTGGAGGCATAGCGCAGCTCCCCCTCCGCCCGCATCAAAAGCCCCATGGTCCGCAGCAGCCGCTCCTGGGAGAAGGCTTCCCCCTGGCTCCGGTAGCGCTTTTCATCCTCATCGGTCACGTCCAGCAAGGCGGCCGCGTCCTTGGCAACGGCCTTCACCGTCAGCAGCGCCCGGATATGCCCGGTAAGCTCCCGCAGAAACACCTGGGGCTCCCGGCCGGAGCGCATCAGCAGGTCAATCCGCTCCATCACGCCCCCCGGGTCCCGGGCGGCGATGCGGTCCACAAAGGCAAACAGGAAATCCTTGTCCGAGGCTCCCAGCACGTCCCGGACCTGGGCGGCGGTGATGGCTCCGTCCATAGCCCCGGCCACGCACATGTCCAATATGCTGAAGGCGTCCCGCATGGCACCCTCGGCTGCCCGGGCCACCATCCGCAAGGCCTCCTCCTCCGCACGGATGCCCAGCTTGTCCAAAGCCAGCTCCATCCGCTCCACCATCAAAGAGGAGGGAATCCGCCGGAAATCGTACCGCTGCACCCGGGAGAGGATGGTGGCGGGCAGCTTTTGGGGCTCGGTGGTAGCCAGAATGAACACCACATGGGCGGGGGGCTCCTCCAGGGTTTTCAGCAGCGCGTTAAAGGCCGCCGTGGAGAGCATGTGCACCTCGTCGATGATGTATACCTTGTATTTTCCGGTTTGGGCCGGGTAGCGCACCTGCTCCAGCAGCTCCCGCACATGGTCCACGCTGTTGTTGCTGGCCGCGTCCAGCTCCAGCACATCCAAGGTGGTTTCGCTGAGGATGGCCCGGCAGGAGGGGCACTGGCCGCAGGGGTCGCCCTGCTGCGGGCTTTGGCAGTTAACCGCCCGGCTCATCAGCTTGGCCAAGGTGGTTTTGCCCGTGCCCCGGCAGCCGCAAAACAGGTAGGCATGGGCGATGTGCCCGGTTTCAACCTGCCTGCGCAGGGTTTTCACAACAGCCTCCTGGCCGATGACCTGGGTGAAGGTGGTGGGCCGCCATTGGCGGTAGAGGGCTTGGTATGCCATGCTTTGCCTCCCGGGGCGGGGCCCCTTTGATGGATTGGGTTTCATTATACCATAGATTGGGAGAGCGGGGGAGGGTTCATTTCCGGCTTGTGCTTTGGGTGGATTTGCGGTATGATACCTGGGCGTCCCTGCCCAGGAGAGCAAAGGGTTCCGGGACGAAAAAGGAGGATGACCATGCAGCGGGCAGCGCAAGCCATCCGCCCCTACCTAGGCAACAAGGCATTTTACAAAAGCGCCCTGAGCGTGATGATCCCCGTCACCGTCCAGCAGCTGATCAACAACCTGTTCAATACCGTGGACAACGTGATGGTGGGCAGCCTGGATGTGCAAGGCCTGGCCATGAGCGCCTGCACCGTGGCCAACAGGCCCTACCTGATTTTTTTTGGGGTGTTCTTCGGCCTGGCCGGGGCCGGCGGTCTCATGATCAGCCAGTATTTTGGCGCCGGGGACCGCAAGACCTGCCAGGGCCTGTTTTCCTTGCAAATGCTGCTGGGCCTTTGCAACGCGCTGCTGTTTTGCCTGGTGCTGTTCTTCTTTCCCGCCCAGGTGATGCGCATTTTTGTCACGGACCAGCGCACCGTCGCTTTGGGGATACAATACCTGCGGGTGGTCTGCTTCAGCTATATCCCGGTGGCCGTGAGCAGCACCTGTGTTTTCTCCCTGCGGTCCCTGGGGCACAACAAGGTCAGCATGGTGGTAAGCTTGATCACCATGGGGCTGAACGCCCTTTTCAACTACCTGCTGATCTTCGGCAAGCTGGGGTTTCCGGCCTTGGGGGTGGAGGGCGCGGCCTGGGGCACCCTCCTGGCCCGCCTGTTTGAAATGGCCTTCTACCTGGTGGTGCTGCTGCGCAGGCGCACGGTATTCTCTTTGGACCTGCTGGCCTTCCGCAGGCTCAGCGCCTGCGTGGTGAAAACCTATGCACAAAAAGCCATTCCCCTGATTTTCAACGAAATCCTCTGGACCGTGGGCCTCAGCACCTTTTTCTGGAGCTATGCCCGGTTGGACGAAAGGTCCGTGCCTGCCATCACCATTGCGGACCAATGCTTCCAGGTGGCCGCCGTGCTGGCCATGGGCACCTCCTCGGCGGTATCTGTGCTCATTGGCACGGAGCTGGGGGCCAACCGGCTGCAAAAGGCCAAGGAAAACGCCAAGAAGCTCTTTTCTTTGGTGCTGGCGGTAGGGGCTGTCTCCACGGTTTTGTGCGTGGCGCTGGGGCTGCTGATGCCCTATGCCTTCGCCGTGTCCCAGGAGCTGCGCCGGATGGCGACCTTGCTGGCCATGATCACGGCCCTGTTCGCGCCGCTGAATTTCGTATACGGCTTTTGCTTCTTCTGCCTGCGGGCCGGGGGAGACACCCGCAACGCCATGCTCCTGGACAGCGGCTATTTGTGGCTGGCGCCCGCCCCTGTCAGCATTTTGATGGCGGTGTTCCTGCCTGGCAAAATCTCCATTGTGGCGGCCATGCTGGTGGTGCAGTTCCTGATGAACGCCAAGGTGGTTTTGGCCTTGCGGGTGGTGCGCAAGGGGCGCTGGGTCCGCAACATCACATTGGAGAATCCCCCAGAGCCGCAAGAGTGTTGATTCAACCCACAATCTGGGATATAATGCTTTGTGGGCCTTTTTTCGGGCTTTCCCCCGGGGAAGGGCTGAAGCAAAGGGCATCCGGGGAGGGGATTTCCGCAAATTCCCCGCGATGCTGATGGGAAGCGTTAGATTGGAGCAACATGGTACGGGGCAGGCCCCTCGGGGCCCAGGGTCCCGTCCCCCCCAGCTGGATAAGCGCCTTGGGGCCGCCTATGACATGCTCCCCCGCTGCGGCCTTTGCGCCGACATCGGGGCGGACCATGGGCGGCTCAGCGCCGTATGCCTGCTCAGCGGCAAGGTAAAGCACATGCTGGTGGCGGATATCAGCCAAAAGGCCCTGGCAAAAGCCCAAAGGCGCTTGGAGGCTTTGGACCTTTTGGACCGGGCCACCTTCGCCGTGGCGGACGGGCTCCAGGCCCTGGATTCTTTGCCCGGGGGCCGGGTGGACGCCCTGTGCGTTTTGGGCATGGGCGGGGAAACCATCGCGGGGATCCTGGGGCGGGGGAAGGACCGGCTGCAAGGGGCCACCTTGGTGCTGGGGCCCCAGACGGAGATGTTTCTGGTCCGGCAGACCCTGAGGGAAATCGGATACCGCATCCGCCGGGAGCGGGTGGTGGAAGCGGCGGGGCACTTTTATCCCCTGATGGAGGCTACGCCCCTTGGCCAGGGGGAAGCGCCCCAAACCCGCAGAGAAATCCTGATCGGAGTGGGCCTGGAGGGAGAGCACGGGCCCGAACGGCGGGCCTTCTGGGCCCGCAGGGCCCGACTGCTGCAAAAGTCCATCCAGGCCATGGGGTCCTCCGCCACCCCCGGGGACCGGCCTCGGCTGGCCCTGGCGGAGGAGGAGCTGCGCTACCTGGAGCAGGTTCTCTGCCAACCGCAAGGCGGGCAGGAATTTTCGCCCCCGATCCAGAAGTAATACGGAGGGTTGTCAGGATGCAAGTGACGGTCCAAATGGTGTGCGATTGGCTGGATGGGCTTGCGCCCTTTGATACCGCCGAAGCCTACGACAATGTGGGCCTGCTGGTGGGCCGGGGTTCCGCCGTGGTGGAGAAAATCCTTTTCTGCGTGGACGCCACCCATGAGGTGGTTCAGGAGGCCGTCCGCCAGGGTGCGGAGCTGATCATAGCCCACCATCCCCTGATGTTCGGGGGCATCCACCGCATTGATTACGAAGCGCCGGAGGGAAGGATTCTCCAGGCCATGCTGGCGGCCCGGCTTAGCCTCATCGCCGCCCACACCAACCTGGATAAGGCCCCCGGCGGCACCGGGGACAGCCTGGCCCAGGCCTTGGGCCTTGGGGAGGCGCGGCCCCTGGGGGTATACGCCCGCATGGGAACCTTGCCCCAAGCGCTGGAGGCTGCCCAACTCCAGGCCCATGTAGGCCGTTGCCTGGAGGCCCAGGTGCGCTGCTATGGGGAGGCCTCCGGCCCTATTTCCCGGGTGGCGGCAGGCCCCGGCGCGGCGGGGGACGGAGTTGCGGAAGCGGCCCTGGCAGGGGCCCAGGCCTATGTGGTGGGCGAAATCAAGCATCACGAGGTGCTCCAGGCCACGGCCCGAGGGCTGCTGGTGCTGGAGGCGGGGCATTACGCCACCGAGGCGGTGGGCATGAAGGCCCTTTGCGAAGGGTTTCAGGCCATGGCGGCGGAGAAGGGCTGGTCCGCCGCGTCAATGTGGTTCTCTCAGGCTCCGTTTTCGGGGGCGCTCTGCCGCTGAAAACCGGGCCAATCCCAGCGATACAAGGAGGTACCCATGGAACAGATCGAGCTTTTGTGGCAGTTTCAGCAGGCCGATATGGAAGCGGACGCGTTGGAGGGCGAAATCAAGCGGGCCCCCACCCGTCTGGCTTTGATGAAAAACCGGGAATTTTTGATGGAGCAGCAGGGGGCTGTGAAGCGCATGGAGGAGGAAGTCTCCGAAATGGTGGACCGGATGGACGTGATCAAGGACGCCATCAGCCGCCTGGAGGAGCAGCTCACCACGCTCCAAAAGCGCCTGGAGGATACCCCCCCTGCCAATTTGGAGCAGGCCCGGGAGCTGAGCCATGACGCCCAGAAGCTCCTCAGCGGCCTCAGCAGCTATGAGCAGGAGATGAAGCGCATCCAACGGGACGCCGCCGAGCGGGACCGGATGGAAAAGGATATCCGCATGAAGTACGCCAAGGTGAAGATGGAGTACGACAAGCAGAAGGTGGACTACGAGGCCGAATACAAGGAGCAGATGAAGGCCCTGGAGGAAAAGCGCAGAATCGCCCAGGAAAAGACCAAGGGCATCGATCCCCCGCTGCTGGAGCGCTACCAGGCCATCAAGGAGCACAGCACCCCTCCGGTGGCCCGGCTCATCGGGGACCAATGCGGAGGGTGCAACATGAGCCTGCCCTCGGTTACGCTCCGGAATTTGAAAACCGGCTCCAAGGTCATCGAATGTGAAACCTGCGGGCGGATGATCATCCAGATGTAACGGGCCCGGGCGGGCGCCGCCGCGGCGGTGCTCGCTGTTTTTTGGCACCGGGAAAAAAGACGGAGGCATACCCATGAACATCGTGGCCATCATCGAAAAGAAAAAGCGGGGCCTGCCCCTGACCCCGGAAGAAATCGCCTTTTTTGCCAACGGCGCGGCCCGGAAGGAAATCCCCGATTACCAGCTGGCGGCTCTGCTGATGGCGATTTGTTTGAAGGGGATGAACCGGGAGGAAACCGCCCAGCTGACCCTTGCCATGGCCCATTCCGGGGAGATGGCGGATTTGTCCGCCATCCCGGGCATTCCCACGGACAAGCATTCCACGGGAGGGGTGGGGGACACCACCACCTTGGTGCTGGTGCCTTTGGTGGCGGCCTGCGGGGTGCCCGTGGCCAAGATGAGCGGCCGGGGCCTGGGCCATACCGGCGGCACCTTGGACAAGCTGGAGAGCATCCCCGGCTTTCAGACGGATATCGGCGTGGAGCGCTTCACCGCCCAGGTGCGGGAGCTGGGCTGCGCGGTGGTGGGCCAGAGCGGGAACCTGGCCCCAGCGGACAAGGCTCTCTATGCCCTGCGGGACGTGACCGCCACCGTGGACAGCGTTCCCCTGATCGCGGGCAGCATCATGAGCAAGAAGCTGGCCAGTGGGGCCAAGGCCATTGTGCTGGATGTAAAGACCGGGGCCGGGGCCCTGATGCGGACCCTGGAGGAGAGCATCCAGCTGGCCCAGACCATGGTGCGCATCGGCGAGGACGCGGGCCGCCGGGTCATCGCGCTGGTGACGGGCATGGACGAGCCTTTGGGCAGCCACGTGGGCAACGCCCTGGAGGTAAAGGAGGCCATCGACGTGCTGGCGGGCCGGGTCCAGGGTCCGTTGCTGGACATCTCCCTGGAGCTGGGCAGCCGCATGCTGGTGCTGGGGGGCGCGGCCCGGGAGGTGGAGGAGGCCAAGGCCATGCTTCGGGCCAAGCTCCGCAGTGGAGAGGGCCTGGCAAGGCTGGCGGAGATGATCCGGGCCCAGGGAGGGGACCCCCTGGTGTGCCGGGACGTGGGCCGCCTGCCCCAGGCCCAGGTGGTGCGGGACGTGCCCGCCCTTTCCTCGGGCTGGGTGGGCCGCATGGATACCACGGGCCTTGGGAATACCGCCCAGGGCATGGGGGCGGGCCGCAGCCAAAAGACGGACCCCATCCACTACGAGGTGGGCTTTGTGCTCCACCGCCGCATCGGGGACCGGGTGGAGGCCGGGGAGGCTATGGCCACGGTATACGCCAAGGATGAGGAAAGCGCCCAAACCGCCATCCGGCAGATTCAAAGGGACATTGCCATCGCCCGGGAAAAGACGGCCCCCAGCAAGCTCCTCCACGCGGTGGTCACCGCCGAAGAGGTGGAGCGGAGGTAGGAGGACCGGGAGGCTCCGCCTAAGCCCGGGCCCGGGCGGGGCAAGCCTAAGGCAGACCCATGACGCAAAGGAGGAACCTTCATGCCATTTGACGTGAACTCGGGCTTTCTGTACCTGGTTACCAGCGTGGTGATCCTGTTTGTCATCGCCCAGTCGGTATTCTTCTTGGTGAAGGCCGTCAGGCGCGCCAGGCAGCTGAACATCCCTCGGGAAACCATCCGCAGCACCGTTCTCTCCAGCGGGCTGTTCTCCTTGGTTCCGGCCATCTCCATTCTGATGGGGGTCATCTCCCTGAGCCAGTTCATCGGGCTGCCCTTTCCCTGGCTGCGGCTGTCCATCATCGGCGCGGTGACCTATGAGCTGCCCGCCGCCACCATCGCCGCCGCCAGCATGGGGGTGGACGTGACCCAAAACGTGCAGCTGATCACCGATCCCAAGGTGTTCGGCAACATCGCCTGGGTAATGACCTTGGGCATTCTCTCCGGCCTGATTCTCATTTTGTTCGGCCTGAAAAAGATCCAGGGGGGCGTTCACTCCCTGACCAGCAAGGACAAGCGCTGGGGCGAAATCCTCATGAACAGCCTATTTCTGGGCATGATCTCCGCCTTTGTGGGGCTGCTGTTTGCCAAGGTCCGCACGGGGTTGCCGGGTTTCATTCCCATTGCGGTGGCCCTGTGCTCCGCCGTGCTGATGGCCCTGTGCGGCATCCTGATCAAAAAGTGCCAATGGACCTGGCTGGAGCAGTACGCCTTGCCCCTGTGCATGCTGGGGGCCATGGCGTTGAGCCTTCCCATCACCGCTTGGATGTCTTGAGGAGGGAACGACAATGAGTGAAAAGAAAACGGTTCAGCTTACCGATTATGAAAACAGCGTCCATGTATACGGGCGCATTTGGATGGCCCTGGCGCTGCTGCTGATGATCGCGGCGCCGGTAGCCATCTGCGTGTATTACGATGCCTGGCCCGAAGGGAGACACCTGCTGAAGGGGCTGCTGGGGGTGGCCCCCATGTTCTGGACGGTGGGCATCATCGAGGTGCTGACCTATGCGCCCATGCTGGGCACCGGCGGCACTTACCTGGCCTTTGTCACCGGCAATCTGACAAACCTGAAGGTCCCCTGCGCCCTGAACGCCATGGAAGCGGCTAAAATCAAGCCCGGGACCCAGGAGGGGGAGGCCATCTCCACCATCGCCATCGCCTCCAGCTCCATCGTCACCACTTTGGTGATCGCCTTGGGGGTTTTCGGGCTCAACTTCCTGCGGCCCGTGCTGGAATCCCCGGCGCTGAAGCCCGCCTTTGACAACATTTTGCCCGCCCTGTTCGGGGCTTTGGGGGCTGTGTTTGTCAGCAGGAACCTGAAGCTGGCTGTGGCCCCGCTGGTGTTCATGGTGGTGCTGTTCTTGCTGGCTCCGGGCCTGTCCAGCAGCGTGGGGATTTTGGTGCCCGTGGGGGCCCTGATCGCCATCGGGGTGGCGCGGATTTTGTACAAGAAGGGCCTCCTGGACCAGAAGGACGGGAAGGCCGCAAGCGTCTGATCAAGCAAGGGAGAGATACAAATGATAGCTTTGTGGATCATCCTGGGGCTCCTGGTTTGCTTTGTGGGGGTGCTGGCGGTTCGGGCCCTGCGCTTTACCCCCAAGGCGGCTTCCCTGCCCCAGGCCAGCCCCGTGATCGTGGATGAGGAAGGGGCCATTCGCCGCTTCCAGGCCATGATCCAAAAAAAGACCGTGAGCTATGTGGACCGGAGCAAAATGGACCAAAAGGAGTTCGCCGCCTTCCGGGAGCTGCTGCCCACCCTGTACCCCAAGGTACACGCCGCCTGCCAGCGGGAAATCATCGGCTCGGGCGGCATGCTCTACACCTGGAAGGGCAAAAGCAGCGCCGCCCCCTCCGTGCTGATGGCCCACTACGACGTGGTGCCCGTGAAGGAGGAGGACTGGAAGGAACCGCCCTTTTCCGCCGCCCTGAAGGACGGGGAGATTTGGGGCCGGGGCACCTTGGATACCAAGTGCACCCTCCATGGGGTTTTGGAGGCCGCCGAAGGGCTGCTGGCAGAGGGCTTCCAGCCGGAAAACGACCTCTACTTCGCCTTTGGCGGGGATGAGGAAATCATGGGGGAGGACGCCCCCGCCATGGTCCGGGAGCTGGAAGGGCGGGGCGTGAAGCCCGCCTTTGTGCTGGACGAGGGCGGGGCCATTGTGGAAGGCGTGTTCCCCGGGGTGAAGCAAAGCGCGGCCCTCATCGGTATTGCGGAAAAGGGAACCGTGTCTATGGAGGTGACGGCCACAGGCAAAGGGGGCCACGCCAGCACCCCGCCGGTACGCCAAAGCCTGACAGTGCTGGCCAGGGCCATCCTGCGGATGCAAAAGCCCATGCCCTTCACCCTCACCAAGCCCGCCATGGAGCTTTTTGACGCCATGGGGCGGTATTCCGGCTTTGCCTTCCGGCTGATCTTCGCCAATTTGTGGTGCTTTGCGCCGCTGCTGGATGTGATCTGCAAAAAGAGCGGGGGCGAGCTGAACGCCTTGGTGCGCACCACTTGCGCCTTCACCATGGCCCGGGGGGCTGAGGCCTTCAACGTGCTGCCCAGGGAGGCCACGGCAGGGGTGAACCTGCGGCTGATCCCCGGGGATACCATGGAGCAGGCGAAGCGCCGCCTGGAGAAAGCCGTGGGGGACCCCGGCGTCACCTTCACCATCCGCCAGGGGCAGAACCCCTCCGCCATCTCCAAGACCTATGACGGGGCCTGGGAGCGGCTGGTCACCGCCATCCGCCAGACCTATCCCCAGGCGCTGGTGGCTCCCTATCTGATGGTGGCCGCCACCGACAGCCGCCACTACTGCCGCATCAGCGACAATGTGTACCGCTTCGGGGGCATGCCCCTTTCCAAGGAGCAGCGAGGGCTCATCCACAACGCGGACGAGCGGATTCCCGTGGCCCTGCTGGGGGACTATATCGCCTTCTTCACCCGGCTGATCCGGCTGAGTTAAGGGTTCAGCTTCCAGGACCTATTCCCGCAGCCGCAGCCTCCGCCACCAGGCGGGGGCTGCGGCTTTGTCCGCCAGGGTCTGATACAGCGCCGCCAGCAGCGCCAGGGCCACCATGGCCAGCAGCGCCAAGGAGCACAGGTAGCCTACCCCGCCCCCTTGGGCCAGCCAGGCCAAGGGCGTCCCAGCCGGAGGCCGGGACAAAAACATGTAGTTGGTGTGGAACAGCCGGTTGAAGGCCGCCACCAGCAGCAGGTATCCGCAGGCTGCCAAGAACACTCCCCGGGGGTCCCGGGGCCAGGGAAAGCCCCTCAGCCGCAGGAACAGCGGGCCGCAGAGGATGAGAGCATGAAGGCGGAAGAACGCCGTGGCCATGAGCCAGGGGCGGTTGCAGGGGACGATGGCCGGAAAGCACAGGGCCAGCAGGGCGCAGGGCGCGCCCAAAAACATGGAAAAAGCGTACAGCGGCCCACTGGGCCTCAGCAGCATGGGCACGGTGAGAAGGCCCGTCATGGCGCACAGGTGCAGCGGCAAGGCAGTGCCGATGTGAAACTGCTTTACCTCCGCCAGCAGCAGGAGCTGGGTGGCCATGGACAGCAAAATGCCCAGGCTGAGGACCCAGGGCCACAGGGCAGCCCGCCGGTCCTGCCGGGCGGCCCAATAGGTGAGCCCGCCCCACGCCAGCAGCTGAATCCATTGCACGCGTTTTTCACCTCCTGGCTAGTGTGCGCCAATGGGCGCAAAAAATGGGGCAGGAAATCAATTAATCAATTCCTGCCCCAATCCCCAAGGAGGGCCCCCTGGCCTTACCGCAGATATTTGGCCCTCACCGACGGCTGGGGGGTCAGCCTGGCGCTGCCGGTGATGCTGCGGTTTTTGGTCACGTTCAGCACCAGGCCGATACCGGCCATGTTGGTCACCAGGTTGCTGCCGCCGTAGCTGATAAAGGGCAGGGGAATGCCCGTCACAGGCATCAGCCCCGCGTTCATGCCGATGTTTTCAAAGATATGAAACAGCATTATGGCCATCACCCCGATGATGGTCATCTGCCCGAAGCGGTCCGTGGTGTAGCGGGCCAGGTAGAGCATCCGCAGAATCAGCAGCAGGTAGGCCACCAGCAGAAAGGCGCTGCCCGTGAAGCCAAAGGCCTCCCCGATGGTGGAGAAGATGAAGTCCGTCCAATCCGCGGGCACATAGTCCAGCTGGCTGAAGCTGCCTTGCACGAAAACCCCCACCCCGTTCGTCCCCCCGGACCCAATGGCCATCTTGGCGTTGTTCACCTGGTAGGTGGCGCTTGGGTCCACCAAAGCCGGGTTCACGAAGGAGAGAATTCGGTCGAGCCGGTAGTTGCCCGTGCCCGAGGCCATGGTGACGCCGTAGAGGATTGCGATGGCAATCACCCCCACCGCAATGATGCCCCCCATGATCCGCAGGCGGATGCCCCCGAAAAACATCATCACCGCGAACACGAAGATCATCACCAGCACCGAGCCCATTTCACCCTGGGCCAACGTAAGGGCCCAGGGAATGCCCATGAGCAGGGCCAGGCGCAGCGCGCCGCTGGCGGTGCCCAGGGGGTCGTCGTTGGTTTCCAGATGCTTGGCGGTAACGATGATGCAGGCCAGCTTCACAAATTCCGAGGGCTGGATGGTATAGCCCCAGATGATGTCGATCCAGGCCTTCACGCCCGCGGCCTCACCCGCCAGGGCCACCATCAGTAGCCCCAGGGCCACGTAGTAAAACAGCGTGGAGCGCCGCCGGATGAACTCATAGGGGAAGAAGGTGATCACGCCGATGACGATGGGGGAAATCAGGAAAAAGATGGCCTGCCGCATGCCGTAGTAGGAGGCCACGATGTAGTTGAGCAGCGTATCCTCCGCGGGGGAGCTGGTGCTGAAGGTGGCTACGGCCACGCTGAGCACCCCAAAGGCCGCCAGCCCAAACACCAAAATGGTGAGGGGGATGTCAAAATGGGCCCTGGAGCGCCGGGATTCGTTGATCATCATAGGAAAAAGGTTCCCTCCCTGGAGAAAAAATATCAGCTAGCCGCTGAGGCCAAAGAGCTGGCGCTTGGCCCTGGGCTTGGGCATAGTCACAGATTCGCCCAAAAAGCGCCGCACGATGCGCTCCATGGCCTCTTTGGCCGGGCATTTGGCCTCCATAAAGCTTTGGCGGCAGCTGAGCCTGCGGAGGATCTCCGGGTCCTCGGGCAGATAGCCCAGCAGCGGCACGTCCAAAATACCTGCCACGGTTTCAGGGCTGTACATGTGCCCGCTGCGCACCATTTCCGCCCGTACCCGGTTCACCACCAGCATGGGGGAGGGCTTGCCCTCCTGGCGCGCCAGGGCGATGAGCCTCTCCGCGTCCCGCATGGCGATGTCGTCCGGGGTGGTGATCAGCAGCAGCTGGTCCGCGCAGTGCAGAATGTTCTGCATGCCCTGGTCCACCCCGGCGGGGGCGTCGATGAGGATATAGGAAAAATGCTTGCGAAGCCTATCCAGCACCTGCTCCCAATCCGCGGGCTTCAGCTGGGAGGCGTGGCTCATCTGGGCGGCGGGCAGCAAGGAGAGGAAGGGCAAAGCCGGGTCCCGGGTCAAGGCATAGCGGAGCTTGCAATCCCTGTGCATCACGTCCACCACATCGTAGATCACCCTGTTCTCCATGCCCAGCATCAAATCCAGGTTCCGCAGGCCGATGTCCGAATCCACAGCCACGGTCTGCACCTGGCGCTTGGCCAGGGCGATGGCCAAGGCGGAGGTGAAAAGGGATTTGCCCACGCCTCCCTTGCCGGAAGCGATCATCCATACCTGGCTCATGGGGACCTCTCCTTCTTTTGTATCCTTACGGGGCCATCATGTTGCCGCCGGGGAACGGCGCGTCGTCGGTGCGCAGGGTTTTCTGGTCCATGTACCAGCCCACGAACTCCTGGGCGGCCAAGGAGGCCTCGCCGCCGCTGAGGCCGCTGGGGATGAACACCACCACCGCGATCTCGGGCTTTTCCGTAATGGTCATGGTGGCGTCGTCCATTTGGAAGGGGGCCAGCATCACGAACCAGGCGTTGTTCTCCAGATCGATGGTGGTGACCTCGGCGGTGCCGGTTTTCGCGCAGACCCGCTCCTTGTAATCCCAGTTGCGGAAGTACTTGTTGGCGGTACCGCTCTCGTCCACCACGCCCTTCATCCCCCGCAGAATGTAGGGCAGGTATTGCTCCGAGCCATCGAAATGGTTCATTAGGGAGGGAACGCGCTGGCTGAGGATGTCCCCCTCGGGGGAGGTGATACTGTCCACGATCATCAGGTTGTATACGTTGCCGCCGTTGCCCAAGGTCGCCACATAGCGGCTGACCGCGGCGGGGGTCAGCACCGTGATGGACTGGCCGATGGCCACCTGGATGGTCTGGCCGCCGCCCCACTTGATGTCGTTGAGGTAGTTGTAGGTGTCGCCGATGACGGCTTGCAGATACACCATCTCCCGGGACATGTTCAGCTCCTCCATCAAAATGGGGCGCATGTACTCCAGCCAGTCGCTCTGGCTGGTGTTCACCGCCATGTCCATCAGCCGCTTGACGCAGCGGTTCAGGCGGTCGTTGTCATAGGTAATGTTCCGGCTGGCCCCCTGGTTGCGCAGGTGCTTTTTGATGGAGTTGAACACGATGATGGGCAAAGCGGTGTCCTGGGAGGCTTCGTCCATGGGCTTATCCGGGTCGTAGAGGCTGGTTTGGTTTCCCACCACGCTGCGCACCTCTCCGGGCAGGTCCACGCCGGTTTTGCTGGTAAGGCCGAATTCCGAGGCGTATTGGTACAGCCTCCGTTCCTGCAGCCGGGAGCCCAAGGTGTAGAAGAAGTAGTTGCAGCTGTTGGACAGGCCCTGGATGATGGTTTGGTTCTGGTGCTTCCAGCGCTGGGAGGCGGAGATCCAGCATTTGGGGGCGGTGGTCAGATCCGTGGTGTACTCCTGGAAGTACCCGCCGTCGCTGATGGTTTCGTTGGTCAGCAATTCCCCCTCCAAAAGGGCCCCCAAGGAGGATACCATCTTGAAGATGGAGCCGGGGGTGCCCCGGGCGTGGATGTTGTAATTCATCAGCACATTGCGGGAATCCGTGAGGATCTGCCGGCTCTCGGGCCCTGCCGCCGTCAGGGCGTTCAAATCAAAGGTGGGATAGTTGGCCATGGCCAGCACCCGGCCCTCCATATCGATCACCATCATGGCGGCTCGCTGCGCCAAAGAGAGGGGGTATTGGTTCCATTTCCGGGTTTCGATGTCCAGGCGGTTGGCTTCCAGCCAGGAGTTGAGCATCAGCTTTTTTTCCTGCTCCCCCCGGGTGGTGGCGACGTTTTTGGCCAGGGCCCGCTCCGCCTGTTGCTGGTAGCTGGCGATGATGGTCAGCTTCACGTTGCTGCCGTCCTCCGGGGCGGTATAGCTGAGCTCCCGGGTGATCTTGCCCACCTTGTCCCGCTCCACCTCTCGGTATCCCTGGCGCAGGTCGCTGTTCTGGGTGAGCCAGCCCTCCATGGAGGCCTCGATGCCGTCCACGCCGATGGTATCGCTAAACCGGTAGCCCTTTTGCTCCAGGGTGGTCCATGTGGCGGTGGAGGGGATGGCCCCCATGTAGCCGATGACCTGGGCCGCCAAAGTGCCCCGGGGATACACCCGCTTGGTGCCCACGGCCACCTCCATGCCCGGCAGGGTCATGGAGCGGGTTTCAATTTTCATCACCGTTTCGTAAGGAACGTCCTTGGCGATGACGATGGGCTGGGAGTTGAACAGGTTCATCTGCATCTCCGAAAACACCGCCATTACCTTGAGCATGGTTTCCTCGTCCATGTCCTCGGGGATCTGGTAGCGCTGCTTCAGCTTTTCCATGGCGATGGCGGGGGTGGGCACGTTTTTCACGGAATAGTAGTTGTTGTTGCGCCATTGGTTTTCCCGGGTTTGGAGCACCGTCTCGCTGACGCCGCTGCCAAAGTTGAACTCCCATTCCTGGGTTTCCGGGTTGCGCTGAATGACGAATTTGACGGAAAGCTTCCCGCCGCCTTCCTCGATGATCTTGATGGTCTCCCGGATGGACTGGGTATAGGCCGCGTACTGTTCCGAGGAATTTTGGGACGCGTCCCGGTAAAAGGTCACGTTATAAATCAGCTCATCCTTGGCCAGGATCACCGCGTCCGCGTCGGTGATCATCCCCCGGCTGCCCCGAAGGGTGATGGTGGTGGTACGGCTGTTTTGGGCCTTTTGCTGGTAATCCTCGGCAGAGCGAATCTGGAGATTGGCCAAGCCTGAAGCCAGGTAGATGAAGATAGCCAGGGTTGCCCCCATAAACACCAAAAACCGGACCCGGATGTCATACCCCTCCCGATCGGTTTTGCGGCTGCTTCTGCGATTCATTCCTCTGCTCCTTTCATCCGTCGTCTACGGGACGCTCAGGGTTCAGCGGGCCTTTTTCACCCTGTACACCCCCAGCCACCAGCGGAGGGGGAATTGCAACAGGCCGGCCAGCAAAGCGGAGTATACCACGTCGATCAGTGCCCGCAGCAGGTGCCCCCCGTTCAGGGACACACCGTTGAGGTAAATGTAGATCAGGTTCACGCTTTCAAACACCGACACGCTCAGGGCGGCGCAAAGGGGGGTACGGATGTGGGGGGGAAGCATCAGGCTGCGCTTGCCTGTGCTGCGCTCCTCCTCCAGCCTGCGC
>JARKQO010000326.1 GCA_029974855.1 Eubacteriales bacterium | reverse complement strand
TGTACTGGGCAATCAGCGACACCGCGAGGCCCGCCGCAGCGCAGCCTATGAGCAACAAACCCATCCACAGCACGTAGCCCGAATCCCTTTGGCCGATGCCCCGGTCGATGATGGAGGCCATGATCAGGGGAACCAACAATTCCAGCAGCGCTTCCAACATCTTAAACAGCGGGCTGATCACCGCTTCCTTGCGGTAGTCCTTCAAATACAGCAGCAGCGTCTTCATGCTTCCTCCCGGGCTGTTTTGGGAACTCTGGCGCTCACTCTCTCAATGAACAGATGATAGAGAATGCCCCCCACAATGCATCCCAGGCTCAGCAGCAGCCAGGGGACATCCCCTGTCAGCTTCTCCCCTTTGCCCCATTCCACCAGCCAGATGTTCAGCAGATAAATTTCAAAGGAGGCACGGCCCAAGGCCCGCAGGGGCGCGAAAAGGCGGCGGGCCTTCCGGGCCTTCTCCAGCAAAAAGCTGAGGAAAAGGCACAGGGGCGGCGTGATCAGCACAAAAGGATGCCAGTACATCCCATAGTCATTCAGCAACTCCGGATAGCGGGCAAAGCACAGCAGCAGCGCCGAAGTCCCAGCCAGAAAGCCCAGGGCCAACAGCAATCGCTTGGCCCACACCCCCAAAGCGGGCCGCCAGTCCATGGCGAAGGCCATACCCAACAGGAAGATGGGCAGCCGGGAAAGCCCCATATAGCGGTCATCTCCAATGAGGCAAAGGCCCATCCCAAGCGCAACCGCCAAAAGAAGGGCCAAAGTGCGGCCGGGCTTGGGGCTTTTGGACAGCAAAGCGTAGAGGAAAGGGGCCAGCAGCAAAAACGCCAGCAGAGCGCTGAGATACCAGTTGAACAGCCCGGGGGTGTTAAACCAGAACCCCACCATGAACAGGTTGCCCAAAGCCCCTCGGATCATCTGGGTGGTGCGCAAGCCAGAGGCGGGATACATCACCAGCAGATAGCACAGAATCAAGGGCAGGTAAGCGGGCAGAATCCGGCCCATACGCCTTCGGAAATAGCCGGAGAGCTCCTGGCTTTTGCCCAGGGAGTGGTACAGGCCAAAGCCCGTTAAGAAAAAGAAGATGTCCACGCCGCCGTACCCGATCTTTTGGATGTCATACAGCACCCCGGTGCAGGAAAGGAGCGCGTGAAAAAACACCACCCATAAGATGGCGATTCCCTTCAACTCGTCCCGGTAAGCGCCCAAGCGTTCCCTTGCGTTCATGCCCATACCGCCCCTTCCATCAAACCCCATGGAGGGCTTTCTTCTTTTGCCTGAAGAACGGGCTCCGCCCGTCCCCTAGAAGGTAGCATAAGACCAATCTTTCCATTTGTCAATTTAGGAATGAAGATATGGGCCGGCGGGCTTGCGCCCCGACGCTTGCGGCGCGGAAAACCCCCATTCCCGGTGGGAACAGGGGCAGGGGCTTAGTTGTTGATATTTCTTCGTCCGCTGACCCGCAGCCGGGTCATGGCCCGCAGCAGCATGGCCTGGTTCATCAGGAAGCGCTGACGGTCCTGCTTTTGCAGCAGAGCCTCCCGGGCCCGGCGCTCCGCCCGCTCCGCCCGGACCCGGTCGATATCCTCGGGCCACTCGGCGGATTGGAGCATCACCACCACCTCGTTCTGGGTGACGGTCATGAAGCCGTCGGAGGCGGCGGCCCACCGGTCCCGGCCCTCCCGGTCCCGAAGCTCCAGCTCCCCTTCCGCCAGGGAAACCACGGTGGGGGCGTGGCCTGCCAGAATGCACAGCCTGCCGTCCAGGGCTTGCACGTTCAGCATCTCCACCTCTCCCTGGAAAAACGCGTGCTCTGGGGTCAACACGCTGAGAAGAAAGGTTTTCAGCGTTGAGGGCTTAGGCATTGGCTTTCGCCTCCAGTTCCCTGGCCTTCCTGCGGGCGTCCTCCAAATCCCCCACCATGTAGAAGGCGTCCTCCGGCAGCTGGTCCGCCTCTCCCTGGACGATGGCTTTGAAGGAGGCGATGGTATCCTCCCGCTTCAC
>JARKQO010000030.1 GCA_029974855.1 Eubacteriales bacterium | reverse complement strand
GAAGGCCAGCCGGGTCAGCAGCATCTCCAACACAGGGGGTTCCCGTCCCATTGTTCCACGCTCCTTTGCTTTTTGGGGCCACGCCCGCTTCCTGCCGCTTCCCCGGCGGCTCCGTTGTTCCCACAGCAAATGCCGTATTCCGGCCCGCTGCCCTTTCATCATAGCAAGCGAACCTGAAATACGGCTGGTGGTTACCTTACAAATACCTTACATCGTCCTTACAGCAGCGGCAAAGACAGCAGGAACCGGCAGCCCCGGCCCTGGCCGCTGTCCAGGGTCAGCTCCCCTCCGTGGGCCCGGGCGATGCGCCGGGCAATGGACAGGCCCAGCCCGCTGCCGCCCCCGGCGGAGCCCCGGGAGGCCTCCGCCCGCACAAAGGGCTCGAAAATCTCCCGGACCAGCTCCTCCGGGATGCCCTGGCCGTCGTCCGCAAACAAAACCCGGGCTTCCTTCCCCTGCCGGGTCAGACTCACCGTCACCTTCGTACCCGGGGGATTGTAGCGCAGGGCGTTATCCCCCAGGTTCTGCAAAATCCGCTGAAAGCGGTGCACGTCCAACTGTACCCAAAGCTCCTCTGAGGGAATCTCAAAGCCATAGGCAAAGCCCGCCTCCTCCAAAGCCGGGATCATCTCGGCGCAGGCCTGGCGCAGGGCCTCCCCCAACTCCATGGGCTCCCGCCGCAGGGTAAAGCCCGGGCTTTCCAGCTGGGACAGCTCAAACAGCTCCGAAAGCAGCCGGTTGGCCCGCCGGCTGTTGCGCAAAATCACCTCCAGGTATTTTGCCCGCTCCTTAGCCTCCAGCTCCGGCTTTTGCAAGCACAGCTCCCCATAGCCGGCAATGCTGGCCAGGGGCGTTTTCAAATCGTGGGAAATATCCAAAATCAGGCGGCGGCGGTCCTCCTCGGACTGCCTGCGCAAAGCCATCTCCCGCTGAATCTTCTCCGCCATGGCGTTGAAGGTGTCCTGGAGCTGGGCAAACTCGTTTTTCAGCCGCAAATCCACCCGCACGGAGTAGTCCCCCTCCCGCAGCAGCCGGGTGCCGTCGCAGAGCTTGGCCAAAGGCCGGGTAATCTGGGCGGCGGTGAGGCGGGAATACAAAAAGGCCGCTGCTGCCAGCAGCAGCAAAAACAGAAGGCCTACCCCCGCTGCCACCCCCGCCGCCCGGGTCCAGTCCCCCGGGGCCGTGGCCCGGCCCAAGGCCAAAGCCAAATCAATCCGCAAGGAGGTGGGAAAGGTGACGATGAGCCAGAACTCCCCCCGGGGGTTATAGGCAATGTCATAGTGGTAGGGAATCCCCACCTTTTTGCTTTGTACCAGAAAGTCCGTAAACCTTTGGGCCCCCAGGTCCCCTTCCCCCAGGTTGTTGAGCCCCCGGGACAGCGCCACCCGGTAGTCCCGGTCCACCACCTGCACCCCGCCCCCGGCCTCCACCACCGGCTCCCAGGGGATGCGGCGGTAGTCCTGGGTCATCAAAGCGCTGGCGGGATATTGATTTTTCATTAATGCCTGGGAGATCAGGCCGCTGGCAAGGGACAAAAGCCCCAAAGCCAGGCCGGTAAAGGCCAGGCTCAGGGCCAGCATCACCAAATAGTGGGAAAGAAACTGGTTGGAAAGCCTGCTCTTCATCCTCAGTCCCCCGTATGGTGGAGCTTGTACCCAATGCCCCGGATGGTTTTCAGGTACCGGGGCCTTCCGGGGTCCTCCTCGATGTGGCTGCGAAGGCGGCTAATGTGCACCATCACCGTGTTATCGTCGTCGTAAAAGACCCCGTCCCACACCGCGTCGTAGAGCTGCCGCTTGGTAAACACCTTCTCGGGATGCTCCATCAAAAACAGCAGCAGCTTGTATTCCTTGGCCCCCAGCTCCAGGGGTTCCTCTCCCCGGTAGGCGCAGCATTTGTCCCTGTCCAAAGAAAGCTCCCCGTAGCGCAGCAGCGGCGGGGGGGCTTCCTCCCGGACAGTATATTCATGGCTCCGGCGCAAATGGGCCGCCACCCGGGCCAGCAGCTCCGCCATGGAAAAGGGTTTCGCCAAGTAGTCGTCCGCCCCCAGCCCCAGGCCCAGCACCTTGTCCATCTCCTGGGCCCTGGCGGTGAGCAAGATCACCGGGAGGGTGCTGGTTTCCCGGATTTTCCGCAACAGGCTCAGGCCGTCCATCCCCGGCATCATCACATCCAAAATCGCCAGGTGAACGGGCCCGGACTGAAACAGGCCCCAGGCTTCCCTGCCGTCTTTGGCGGGGATCACCTGGTAGCCGTTTTCTTCCAGCTGGATTGTCAGCAGCTGGCGGAGGTCCCCTTCGTCCTCCGCCACCAAAATCCTTCGGTCCACGAAAGCGGCTCACCTCCCGGGGAGCGGAACAATGGGCCTGTCCTACTGGTCCTTTTCCTTCCTTTGCCGCAAAATCAGCCTCAGCGGCGTGCCCTCAAAGCCAAAGCTCTTGCGCAAAGCATTCTCCAAATACCGCTCATAGGCAAAGTGCATCAGCTCCGTATCGTTCAAAAACAGCACGAAAGTAGGAGGGCACACGTTTTGCTGGGTGCCGTAGTAGATTTTCAGCCGCCGCCCGGCGGTGGCCGGAGGCTGGAGGCTGGCCTGGGCGTCCGCCAAGGCCTCGTTCAGCACCCCTGTGGGAATGCGCTTGCGGTATTGCTCAAACACGGCCTTCACCTTGGCCAGCACCGTGTGCACCCGCTGCCCTGTTAAGGCGGACAGGAACAGCACCGGGGCGTAGGCCATGAACTTCAAATTCGCCACCACCTGCTTGCGGTAGGCTTCCAAGGTGCCCGTATCCTTTTCCACAGCGTCCCATTTGTTCACCACCACGATCACCGCCTTGCCCGCGTCCATGATGAGCCCGGCGATCTTGGTATCCTGCTCCGTCACCCCGTCCTGGGCGTCGATCATCAGCAAGGCCACGTCGCAGCGCTCAATGGCGGCGATGGAGCGCAGCACGCTATAGCGCTCGATGGTTTCTTCCTCCACGGCCTTCTTCTTGCGCATGCCGGCGGTGTCGATGATGTTGTAGCGGGTGCCGTCCTCTGCGGTGAACAAAGTGTCGATGGCGTCCCGGGTGGTGCCGGGGATATCGCTGACCATGGTGCGCTCCTGGGCCAGCAGCTTGTTGCACAGGGAACTCTTGCCCACGTTGGGGCGGCCCACCACCGCCAGCTGGATCACGTGCTCCTGGTCCTGGTCCTCCTCCTGGGGCGGGGGCAGGCGCTTCACAATCTCCTCCAGCAGGTCCCCCAGGCCCAGCATGTTGGTGCTGCTGATGGCGATGGGGTCGCCCAGGCCCAAGTTGTAGTAATCGTACAAAGCGTCGGTGAGCCCGGCGTGGTCCACCTTGTTCACCACCAGCAGCAAGGGCTTCTGGCTGCGGCGCAGAAAGTTGGCCACCTCCTCGTCCTCGGGGGTGAGGCCGTCCCGGCCGTCGGTGAAAAAGCAGATCACATCGGCGGTGTCCATGGCGATCTGGGCCTGGTAGCGCATCTGGCTCAAAAACACGTCGTCGCTGCGCAAATCAATGCCGCCGGTGTCGATGAGGGTAAAGCTGCGGCCCATCCATTCCACATCCGCGTAGAGCCGGTCCCGGGTTACCCCGGGCACGTCCTCCACGATGGACACCCGCTTGCCGATGATCTTATTAAAGAAGGTTGATTTTCCCACATTGGGGCGGCCCACAATGGCCACCAGCGGCTTTGCCATCTGCTTTCTCCTTTACCAACGGCCCCGCAGGGCATCGTACAAATCCTGGCCCCTGCCCCCCACCACCCGCACCGGCAGGGGCAGGCGGCTTTGGAACTCCTCCAAAGTCATGTCGTCCAAAAAGCGGTCCCCCTCGTGGCGGAGCATGCTGCCGGGAATCAGCAGCGCCTCCGCCCGGGCTTCCTGAAGCAGCGCCGGGGTCAGCTGTTCCAGCAAATCGCACCCGGTGAGCAACCCCGCCACGGTGACAGTCTCCCCGAAAAAGCGGTTCACCATGGGCTGCACCCGCACGGTGGTGCCCTGTGGGGCAAAGCGCCGGGCCAGCCACTCCAGATGGGGCGCGGCGGAAACCCCCGTGGCGATCAGCAGCCTGCGCTCCTGCGGGGGCGGCTCCCGCCCCTCCCCCTCCGCCTCCAAGGCCTGGGCCTCCTCCAGCTCGCTTTCCAGCAGCCGCAGCAGCCCCACCCCGTTCTCAATCTGGGGGTAGCCCTCGTACCACTCCTCCGGGGGGATCTCCCGCCCGGTGAGGCAGAAGAACTCGTCGCTGGGGAAGGCGAAGGTGGTGCCCAATTCTCTCAGGCACTTCTCCTGAAAGGGGGCGATTTCCTCCAGGAGCCTCCCAGCCTTTGCCCGGTCAAAGGGCTCCAGGGGGGCCAGCCCCTCCCGGAACCTGCTGAGGCCTACCGGCACCATGGCGGCGCTCAGGGCCGCCGGGGCCAAGCTCCGCAGGTCCTCCAGGGTCCGCAGCAGGGCCTCCCCGTCGTTGTAGCCGGGGCACACCACGATCTGGCAATGGAAGCGGATACCCGCGTCCCGCAGCCGGGTCAGCCGGTCCATGATGTCCCCTGCGAAGCGGTTGTGGGTCATCCTCCGGCGCAGTTCCGGGTCGGTGGTGTGCACGCTCACGTACAAAGGCGAGGCCCGCCGCCGGATGATCCGCTGAAACTCAGCCTCGTCCACGTTGGTGAGGGTCACAAAATTCCCCATCATCAGGGAATAGCGCCAGTCGTCGTCCTTGACGTACAGAGTTTGCCGAAGGCCCGGGGGCATCTGGTCGATGAAGCAGAACACGCACTTGTTGCGGCAGGTTCTGGGGGACAGGGCCATGGTCTCCTCAAAGCGCAGGCCCAGGGCCTCCCCTTCCTCCTTGTCCAGCAGGAGTTCCTCCCGGCGGCCATCGGCCCGTTCCACCTCCAGGCGCACCCGGGCCGGAAAGGACAGGGCCTGGTAGTCGATCTCATCCAGCAAAGGCTCCCCGTTCATGGAGACGATGCCGTCCCCAGCCAGCAGCCCGTGGCGGGCCGCCACCGAGCCCTGGCGCACCTCCGCGATCCGGTGCATCCCCGCGCCTCCTTTGCCCCAGGGGCGTCCTTGCCCCGGCCCTGCTATTATGAAGGGGTTTGCGCCATTCGTCAAGCTTTCCCTGGGGCCTTCCCAACAAGGCGCAGGTGCCCTTGTCCCTTCCAGATTTGCGCGGACTTGTCAACCCCTTCCTTCCTGTGTATAATGGAAGATGGTTTTTTGGCGAATCCCCCCTTTGGGGCACCCGGCGAAACGAGGTGGTGGGCGGCCTGCTAGGGCCGAACCTATGCATTGTAAGGAAAAGATGTTGATCACGGGCGGGCACCCCCTTATGGGCCATATCACCGTCAGCGGCGGCAAAAACACCTCTGTGGCGGTGATTCCCGCCATCCTTCTTTGCGACGCGCCCTGTACGGTGGAGAATCTCCCGGATATCGACGACGTACACGCCCTCATCGAGATTCTGGAGTATCTGGGCGCTCAGGTGGAGTATGTTCCCGGGCACCATTTGACTGTGGACCCCTCCGGGGTCCGGTCCTGCCACGTGCCCTTTTCCTTCACCACCCGGCTGCGGGCCAGCTACTACCTGCTGGGGGCCCTGCTGGGCCGGTGCGGCTGCGCGGAGGTGGCCTATCCCGGCGGCTGCGACATCGGCAGCAGGCCCATCGACCAGCATTTGAAGGGCTTTTCGGCTTTGGGGGCGGAGATCGAGGACCGGGGCGGCGTGGTCTACGCCAAGGCCCAGAAGCTCCAGGGGGCGGATGTGTTCTTTGACATGGTGACGGTAGGGGGCACCATCAACGTGATGATGGCCGCCGCCAAGGCCGAGGGCACCACCGTGATGTACAACGCCGCCAAGGAGCCCCACATCGTGGATTTGGCGAACTTCCTCAACAGCATGGGGGCTAAGATCAAGGGGGCCGGCACCGACGTGATCCGCATCCGGGGCCAGCAGAAGCTCCGCGGCGCCACCTACACCGTGATCCCGGACCAGATTGAAACCGGCACTTTGATGATCGCCGCCGCCGCCACCCGGGGGGACGTGACCATCCACGGCTGCATCCCCACCCACATGGAAGCCCTGTCCGCCAAGCTGCTGGAAATGGGCGTCCGGGTCACGGACAGCGACGACAGCATCCGGGTGCGGCCCCAGGCCCAGCAGCGGGCGGTGAACGTGAAAACCCAGGTGTATCCGGGATTCCCCACGGATTTGCAACAGCCCATGACCTCCCTTTTGTGCATGGCCACCGGGACCTCCACGGTGTCGGAAACCATCTTTGAGCAGCGCTTCAAGCACCTGGACGAGCTTCGCCGCATGGGGGCCAACATCAAGCTGGTGGACCGCACGGTGCTGATCCAGGGCGTGCGGGAGCTGTACGGCGCCCCCGTCACCGTCACGGATTTGCGGGCCGGGGCGGCGTTGGTGGTGGCCGGGCTCATGGCCAAGGGCGTAACGGAGATTTACGAGACCTCCTACATCGACCGGGGCTATGAAAGAATCGAGGAAAAGCTCCGTTCCCTGGGCGCGGAAATCCGCCGGGAAAAGCTGTAGAGAGCCGGGGGCCTCCCAGGAGAGGTGATCAGCCTGTCGGACCGGAAATATTTCGAGGTGCTGGGCCTTGGCTTCAACGCGGACGAGCAGGCTGTGCGCCTGGCCTACCGCCAAAAGGTGAAGGCCTGCCACCCGGACCAATACCAGGACGCGGCCCAGCAAAAGGCCGCCCAGGAGCAGCTGATCCAGCTGAACCTGGCCTACGAGGAGGCCCTGAAGGTAGTCTCCAGGCACCGGGTGGGCTTTAACCTGATCTCCCAGGAGGAGGCCAAGCACTTTGCCCTCCGCCTCATCGACCAGGGCAATTTGGCCAGCGCCCTTCGGCAGCTGGGCCGGGCGGACAGCCGGGACGACGGCTGGTACTATCTGCAAGGGCAAATCTTCATGGGCCTGCGGCAATACGAGGACGCCCACAGAAGCTTTCGGGAGGCTGTGCGCCTGGACCCGGAGAACCGCCGCTACCGGGAAGGGGCCCTGGACGCGGCCTTGGCCATGAAAAAGAACCAGCAGCTTGGGTTTCGGGTGCAAAACTGGGTGAAGGGCGCTTTGGGCAAAAAGTAAGGGCCCGGCCGTGTTGTGTTCTTCTCCCCGCTCATGTATAATAAGGACCAAACTCCGCACCATGAAGAATGGAAAGGATGATGGGATTATGAAAAAGGTGCTTTCCGTATTGATCTGCCTGTTGCTGCTGGGGGGCGCCGTGTCCATCGCCATGGGCGACGAGGCCGGCAAAACCGTAGAGAACGTCTCCGTGGCTCTTTGTATCGCAGACACTTTGGGGGACCAGGGCTTTTATGACAGCGCCAACGCGGGCCTGGAAAAGCTGGTGGAGGACTACGGCGTGGTGGGCAGCGTGGTGGAGTGCAAAAGCGACGCCAGCGCTTTCAAACCCGCCTTGGTGGAAGCAGCCCAAAGCAACGACATCGTGGTGGCTGTGGGCTGGCAGTTCTGGGACGGCCTCAGCGAGGTGGTTCCCGAAATGCCCGATACCAAGTTCATCTTCGTGGACAACGGCCTGGACGGGGTGGGGGACAATTTGATGTCCATCACCTACAAGGAGAACCAGGGCAGCTTTTTGGCCGGCTACATCGCCATGAAGGTCTCCAAGGCCGGCAAGGTGGGCGTGGTGGGCGGCAACGACGACGATACCATCAACAACTTCGTGGCGGGCTACAAGCAGGGCGCGCTGTACGCCAATCCCCAGGGCGCGGTGCTGGACCCCGTCTACACCAACGGCAACTACGACGCGCCGGATTTGGGCAAGGAAGCCGCCCTGAGCCTGTACAGCCAGGGGGCGGACGTGGTGTTCGCGGTGGCGGGCAAGACCGGCCTGGGCGTCTTTGAAGCCGCCGCCGAAACCGGCAATTTCGCCGTCGGCGTGGACAGCGACCAGAAGTATATCAACCCAGAGGTCATTCTCTGCTCCATGCTCAAGGAGGTGGGCGGCAGCGTCTATGACGCCATTGCCGCGTACCTTTCCGACGGCGTGTTCCAAGGCGGCCAGATCTGGGACGCGGACATGTCCACAGGCCTGGTGGACATCGGCTACGGGGACGAATCCATGACCCAGCAGGTTTCCGCCGAGCTGAAGGCCGAGGTGGAGGCCCTGAAGGAGAAGATCATCAGCGGCGAGATCGTGGTGGATTCCACCCGGTAAGGCCGCCGGAAATTTCAGCGATCCGTGGGGGCGGGGGCAATGTCCCCCGCCTCTTTTTTCATCGCGCGACCTGCCAAAGAAGCGAGGAGTCCCTATGTCCCAAACCCCCATTGTGGAGTTCTCCCATGTGAGCATGCAATACCCCGGGGTGCTGGCCAACGACGACGTATCTTTATCCATTTTCCAGGGGGAGGTCTTTGCCCTGGTGGGGGAGAACGGCGCCGGCAAAAGCACCTTGATGAACCTGCTCTACGGTTTTCAAAAGCCCACCTTGGGCTCCATTTTCGTCCGGGGACAAAAAACCCCCGGCTCCTACAACCCCGAAAAGGCCTTGGCCTTGGGGGTGAGCATGGTGCACCAGCACTTCAAGCTGGTGCCCAGCTTCACCGTGGCCCAGAACATCTTTTTGGGCCACGAGCCCAAGAAGGGCGGCCTTTTTTACGACGAGGCCGGGGCCATGGCCCGGGCCCGGGACCTGTCCGCCCGATACGGGCTGGAGGTGGACCCGGGAGCCCCGGTGGAGGAGCTTTCCCTGGGGCTCCAGCAGCGGGTGGAAATCCTCAAGGCCCTGCGCCACGGGGCGGAGGTGCTGATTCTGGACGAGCCCACCGCCGTGCTGACGCCCCAGGAGACGGACGAGCTCTTCGCCGTCATCCGCCGCATGGTGCAGGAGCGGAACATGACCGTGATCCTCATCACCCACACGCTGCCGGAGGTGATGCGGGTGAGCCACCGGGTGGGGGTGATGAAGCGGGGTAAGCTGGTGAGGGTGCTGGACACCCCCCAAACCAGCGAAAAGGAAATCGCATCTTTGATGGTGGGTCGGGACGTACTCTTTGACGAGCTTCGGGGGGAGCAGCCCCCGGGGGTGGAGGTGCTGCGGATTCAGGACCTCCAGGCCCTCAGCGACCGCAGCCTTCCCGTGGTGCAGGACATCGACCTGGTGGTGCGCTCCGGGGAAATCGTGGGGGTGTGCGGCATCGAGGGCAACGGCCAGACGGAGCTTGTGGAATGCCTCACGGGGATGCGGCCCCTGGCCGGGGGCAGCGTTCTGCTGAACGGCCGGGACATCGGGCGTCTCAGCCCCGGGGAGATCCGGGCCTTGGGGGTCAGCTACATCCCGGAGGACCGGCTGCGCACCGGGCTCTCCGCCAAGGCCAGCGTGGCGGAGAATTTACTGCTGGGCAAGCAGCGCAGCCGGGATTTCAGCTTATTTGGCATTCATCTGCGCCGGGGCAAGGCCAGGCAATACGCCCAGGACCTGGTTCAGGAATTTGACATCCGCACCCCCGGGGTGGACGAGCTCACGGGCTCCTTGTCCGGGGGCAACATGCAAAAGGTGGTCATCGCCCGGGAGTTCAGCTTCGGCTCTCCCCTGCTGATCATCAACCAGCCCACCCGGGGGGTGGACATCGGGGCCATCGAGTTCATCCACGAGCACATCATCCGGCAGCGCAACAAGGGCTGCGCCATTTTGCTGGTAAGCGCCGATCTGGACGAGCTGTTCCGCCTCAGCG
>JARKQO010000271.1 GCA_029974855.1 Eubacteriales bacterium | reverse complement strand
CCACAGCGTGGATTCCTCCCGTGTCGCTGACGCCCGGATCGAGTACAAAGCCTCCGGTTACATCAGTGAAGCCCAGGTCATGGGCTGGCTGGCACGATTCTTTCTCTCTGTTCTTCCATTCTGATATGGGAGTTCATCATGGCAAGTCTGGGCCGAATCATCCTGGGGCGGGCGGCAATTCTCGCCGCTTGCGCCTTGTCCTGCTGGAGTCTGCCGGCCAGTGCTGAGCGGCTCAAGGATCTGGTGGCCGTCCAGGGGGTGCGCAACAACCAGCTGGTAGGTTATGGCCTGGTGGTGGGCCTGGACAATAGCGGTGACCAGACCACCCAGACCCCCTTCACCTCCCAGTCGGTGATCAACATGCTGGCCCAGATGGGGGTGAACATTCCCCTGGATCAGGCCAAGAGCATCCAGCTCAAGAACGTGGCGGCCGTTATGGTGACCGCCAACCACCCTCCCTTCGCCCGTCCCGGGCAGCCCATAGACGTGACCGTGTCGTCCATCGGCAATGCCAAGAGCCTGCGGGGCGGAACCTTGCTCATGACGCCCCTGAAGGGGGCGGACGGGCAGGTCTATGCCATGGCCCAGGGCAGCGTGCTGGTGGGCGGGGCGGGGGCGGCCGCGCCCGGGGCCAAGGTGCAGGTCAATCACCTGTCCGCGGGCCGTATTCCTGGTGGGGCGACGGTGGAGCGGGCGGTGCCCACTTCCCTGGGGCAGGGGCCCTACGTGGTCTATGAGCTGGAAGGCTCCGATTTCGAGATGGCCCGCCGGGTGGTCAATGCCATCAATGCCAGGATGGGGGCCGGAGTGGCCCAGGCCATGGATGGACGCCAGATCCGGGTTGCGGCGCCGGAATATCCCGATGCCCGGGTGGCCTTCATGGGGCGTCTGGAAAATATCGAAGTGGAGCCCGTTCAGGCCCAGGCCAAGGTGGTCATGAATCCCCGTACCGGGTCCGTGGTGATGAATCAGCTGGTGACCATTGAGGCCTGTGCCATTTCCCATGGCAACCTTTCCGTAGTGATCACCAACGATCAATTGCCGGAAGGCAACCAGACCAATGTGCGCCTGGCCCAGGACGGGACCAATCTGCTCAATCTGAAGGCCGGGACCAATCTGGCGGATGTGGTCAAGGCGCTCAACTCCCTGGGGGCGAATCCCCAGGACCTGCTGGCCATCCTGCAGGCCATGAAGGCCGCCGGTGCCCTGCGGGCTGATCTCGAGATCATCTGATGTCCACCAAGGTCACCACGACGGGCAACAGTCTGGCCGCTGACCTCCAGAGCGTCCAGGATCTGCGTGCCCAGTTCAAGAACGATCCCCAGGCTGGGGTCAAGGCTGCGGCTCAGGAGTTCGAAGCCCTGTTCCTGCAGATGGTGATGAAGTCCATGCGCGCCACCACGAGCCAGGATGGCTTGCTGGACAGTGAATCGAGTCGCTTCTTCACCGGCATGCTGGATCAGCAGGTGGCCAAGGATATTTCCCAGACCGGTACCCTGGGTCTGGCCCAGTTGCTGGAAACGCAGCTGAGCCGGCGCCTGAACGGTACGGCAGGCCAGGAGGCGGCAAGTATTTCCGCCCAGGCTGTTGCCGATTTGCCGCTGGCCCGTCCTCAGGGGCAGGGAGCCGGGGCCGGATTGCAGGGGGCTCGGGCAAACCAGACCAAAATGGACAGCCCGGCTGTTGCCTCTGGCGAAACAGTATCTACGCCGGGCTCCCCCAGGGAGTTTGTGGAACAGGTCTGGCCCCACGCGGTGGAGGCCAGCCGCAGCACCGGCATTCCGCCCCAGTTCCTGGTGGCCCATGCGGCCCTGGAAAGCGGCTGGGGCAAGCGGGACATCCGCAACCAGGACGGTTCCCCGTCCTACAACCTGTTTGGCGTCAAGGCGGGCAAGAGCTGGCAGGGCAAGAGCACGGAAATCACCACCACCGAATACGAGAACGGGGTGGCCGTGAAGCAGCAGGATAGCTTCAGGGCCTATGACTCCTACGCCGATGCCTTCCGGGATTACGCCAACCTGCTGCGCAACAGTCCCCGTTACGGTAGCGTCATCGGCTCCCAGGATGGCACGGAGTTTGCAAGAAGGTTGCAACAGGCGGGCTATGCCACCGACCCGAAATATGCTGAAAAGCTGGCTGGGATCATCAACGGACCCACATTGCGGCAGGCACTAATCGGTTGAGCAGGCTCAAAGAATTCCCGTCTGAGCCGTAATAGAACGGCAGAACCGGAGATGAATCATGAGCCTCTTGACTACAGGTGTAACGGCACTCGCCACAGCCCAGCTGGGCCTGGCCACGACCCAGCACAATATATCCAACGCCAATACCCCGGGTTACAGCCGGCAATCCACTATGCAGGCCACCAATATCGCCATGGTGACCGGCGCCGGCTCCATCGGCCAGGGGGTGCATGTCTCCACCATCGTGCGCAGCTACAGCGCCGTGCTGCAAAACCAGGTCAATTCCGCCCAGAGCAAATCCAGTGAGCTGGATACCTATTACGGGATGATTTCCCGGATCGACAATCTCCTGGCCGATTCTTCCTCTGGTATTTCTCCCGTGCTGGCGGGCTTCTTTCAGGGTGTCCAGGATGTGGCCACCAACCCCAGCCTGGTGTCGGCCCGCCAGTCCATGGTCAGCTCCGCTCAAGCCATGGTGACCCGCTTCCAGACCCTGGAAAACCGCCTTTCCCAGCTGCATGAAGAAACCAATACCCAGATCAAGGATACCGTTGGCCTGATCAACAATTACAGCAAACAGATCGCCAACCTCAATGAAAAGATCGTGGCCCTCAGCACTACTGGCCATACCCCCAATGATCTGCTCGACCAGCGGGACCAGATGGTGCTGGAGCTCAACAAGCTGGTACGGGTAACTACGGTCCAGGACTCCCAGGGCGCTACCAACGTCTTTGCAGGTAATGGTCAGCAACTGGTGGTCGGTAACCACGTGGAGGCCTTGGAGGCACGGCCTTCGACATCGGATCCAGAGCGTTATGCGATCGCCCAACAGGGGAGCGTGGCTGAACTGCCCGATAGCTATCTGGATGGTGGCTCCCTGGGTGGTTTGCTTTCCTTCCGGAAAGAGGCTCTGGATCAGGCCGCCAATGCCCTGGGCCAGATGGCCGCCAGCCTGGCCCTGACCGTCAATGCCCAGCAGGCCCTGGGGCAGGATCTGCTTGGCAACGTGAGCGGTGATGCGGCCTTCGTTTCCGAGTTCTTCCAAATCGGCTCTCCCAAGTCCGTGGAAAGCAGCATGAATACCGGCACGGGGGGAGTTGCTTCCTTCGAGTTCCAGGATCCCCAGATTTCCAGTAGCGGCAACTACTACACCCAGATCACCACCAGCGATTACGAAGTACGCTTCAGTGCCGGGGGCAGTTTCGAAATCAAACGGCTCAATGACGGGGCGGTGGTGGCTAGCGGTACCGAGGGTACGGCAGTCAATTTTGACGGACTGACCCTGGATTTCAGTGCCGGTCATGCGGCCGGGGATACCTATCTGCTCCAGCCGACCCGGGAAATCGCCCGCAACATCTCGGTGAACCAGGAAATTTCGGGGGATGTGCGCAAGATTGCTGCTGCAGCCCCAGTTCGTACCGCTGCTGCCAGCGGCAATGTGGGAACCGCAAAGATTTCGGCAGGGGAAGTTGTCGGCGCGCCTTACCAGATACCTTCCCTGAACTTGGAGTACGTGGCGGGTACTAAGTCCCTTCGGGGATTCGCACCGGGGACTACCGTGAATGTCGGTGGTACCAACTATGCGATTGCGGCGGCAACGGATGAGATTCCCTATACCGGCAGTGCCGTTATCACCATCAATAACTTTGCTTT
>JARKQO010000239.1 GCA_029974855.1 Eubacteriales bacterium | reverse complement strand
TCCAAGCTGACCCAGATGCTCCTGCGGGCCTTTTGGGTGGGCGGGGTGATCTGCGTGCTGGGCCAGGGGCTGGCGGATGTGGGCGTGGCCTTGCTGAAGCTGCCCGCCTCGGCCGCCAGCACCTTTGCCTCCATCGTGCTGGTTTTTCTGACGGCGCTGCTGACGGGCATCGGCGTCTTTGACAAGCTGGGCCAATACGCAGGGGCCGGTACCTTCGTGCCCATCTCCGGCTTTGCCAACGCCATGGTATCCCCCGCCCTGGAGTTTCGCCGGGAGGGCCTTGTGCTGGGCCTGGGGGCCAAGCTGTTTACCATCGCCGGGCCTGTGCTGGTATACGGCATCGGCGCGTCCATCGTGGTGGGCATCCTCTACGCCATCATCCGCTGGTAGGAGGGGAAGCATGAGCGGCAAGCGCCTCGGCATCCAGACCATTGACCTGCCCAGCAAGCCCTACCTCATCGGCGGTTCCTCCATCGTGGGGAAGTTGGAGGGGGAAGGGCCTTTGGGCCACCGCTTTGACAAGGTGATCCCCGACGAGATGAACGGGCAGGAATCCTTTGAGATGGCGGAAAAATCCTTTTACCTGGAGGCCGTGGACACCTGCCTTCAAAAGGCCGGGGTCCCGGCGGACCAGGTCCAGTTTTTACTGGGGGGCGACCTGCTGAACCAAATCATCAGCGCTTCCTTTGCCGCCCGGGACCTGGCCGTGCCCTTCGTGGGCCTGTACGGGGCCTGCTCTACCATGAGCGAGAGCCTGTGCCTGGGCAGCATGCTGGTGGACGGAGGCCACGCGGACAAGGTGCTCTGCGCAGCCAGCAGCCATTTTTGCACTGCGGAGCGCCAATACCGCTTTCCCCTGGAGTTCGGCTCCCAGCGCACCCCCACCGCCCAGTGGACCGTCACCGGGGCGGGAGCCACCTTGGTATCCGGCGACCCGGGCCAAAATCCCCTGGCCCGGGCCCTTCAGGTGTGCATGGGCCGGGTGGTGGATTTGGGCATCAAGGACGCCAACAACATGGGGGCCGCCATGGCCCCCGCCGCCGCCGACACCCTCTGCGCCCTGTTCCGGGACACCCACACCTCCCCCAAGGACTATGACCTCATCCTCACCGGGGATTTGGCCTTGGTGGGCCACGACCTGCTGCTGGAGCTGATGCAGGAGCACGGCTATCCCCTGGAGGACCGCAGCTACACCGATTGCGGCCTGGAAATCTTCGACCGGGAGGCCCAGGATATGCACGCGGGCGGAAGCGGCTGCGGATGCAGCGCGGTGGTCCTGAACGGGCATTTTCTGCCCCTCCTGTCCCAGGGGGAGTACCGCCGGATCATCTTCATGGCCACAGGGGCCCTGCTGAGCCCCACCAGCACCCAGCAGGGGGAGAGCATCCCCTGCATCGCCCATGCCATCGTGCTGGCACATCCCGAGGAGGCATAGCCCTATGGTGGACATCCTGATGTATCTGAAAGCCTTCGTGGTGGGGGGGCTGCTCTGCGCGATCGGGGAAATCCTGGTGGCTAAAACCAAGATCACCCCCGCCCGGATTTTGGTGATCTACATTTTGGCCGGGGTGGTCCTCAGCGCGGCAGGGCTCTACGGCCCTCTGGCGGAGTTCGCCGGGGCCGGGGCCACCGTGCCCCTCACCGGCTTTGGCCACGCCCTGGCTCAGGGGGTCATCATGGCGGTGCAGGACATCGGCTTTTTGGGAGCCTTCACCGGAGGCTTGTCCGCCACGGCGGGAGGCATCGCCGCCGCCGTGTTTTTCGGCACCTTGGTGGCCCTTTGCTTCAAGCCCCGGGCCAAGGGGTAGACGGGGAACGCCCAGAGGCTCCGCCTCTGGACTCCGCCAGGGACTTCGTCCCTGGACCCGTTATTGCCCGCGCAAAGCGCGGGCAAAATGCTGTTATGTATGGATTTTGAGAACCCGGGGGATAGCCCCGCCGCCGCTTCCTACCGCTTCTGCTTCCTGATGAACAGCCGCAGAAAACCGCTTATGATCCTGGGAGCCTTGATGCAGACCATCCGAATGGACATAGGGTCACCTCCATGTATTGCTCAATCGAAGCAGGAAATACCCGGCGATGATCAGCGCCAGCCCCAGAATCGCCAGCCATGCCCAGCCCGGGATGCAGAAGAACAGCAAGATGACCCCTACGATCAGCAGCACATAGCCCGCGATTTCAAAAACCTTATTGGTGCCCGCTGGAAAGCATTTTGTGCTATTGGCCAAAAAACATCACCTCGCTCAGCACATTCTATGCGCCGGCGGGGTGAATGTTGCGTATGGTTTTCATGGGAATCCGGCATGGGTCTTTAGGGGGCCTTTACTGTTACTGTTCCCCGGTGGTCCCCTCCCGGATGCCGAACAAACGGCAGGTGTTGGCCGTGGCGGCGGCAGCCAGCTCCTCCAAAGGCACGTTCTTGATCTGGGCCACCCTTTCCGCCACAAAGCGCACAAAGGAAGGCTCGTTGCGTCTGCCCCGCATGGGCTCCGGGGCCAGGTAGGGGCTGTCGGTTTCCAGCAGCAGCCTGTCCATAGGGCAAAAGGCCGCCACCTCCACCAGGTTTCGGGCATTTTTGAAGGTCACGGGCCCGGCGAAGGAGAGGTAAAAGCCCATGTCCAGGTACAGCTTGGCGCTTTCCAGGCTGCCGCTGTAGCAGTGCAGCACCCCTTGGGGCAGCGCCTTCCGGCGGGCCCGCAGAAGGTCCAGCATGTCCCCGTGGGCGTCCCGCACGTGGAAGATGGCAGCCACACCCTGTTCATAAGCGAAGTGAAGCTGGGCTTCAAAGGCCTGCCGCTGGACCTCCCGGGGGGAATGGTCGTAGTAGTAATCCAGGCCGATCTCCCCCACCGCCACCACCCGGGGCAAGGTCAGCCATTCCCGCAGCTGGTCCAAATCTTCATCGTGAAAAAATTTTGCCTCGTGGGGGTGCACCCCCACCGCCCCATAGAATATGTCTTTCTCCTGGGTCAGGGCCACAATCCGGCGGCTGGTGTCCATGTCGCTGCCCGCCAGCAGGCAGCGGCTTACCCCCTGCTCCGCCATGCGGTCCAGCACTTCTTGAAAATCCCCGGCAAAGCGCTGATCCTCCAGGTGGCAGTGGGAGTCAAAGAGCGTGCTCATCGAATGAAGGCACCGTCCTCCATGCCCTCATGCACGCTTACCAGCTTCAGCACCGCGTCGTCCGCCGTGGAGGCGCACAGGATCATGCCCTCGCTGAGAATGCCCCGCAGCTTGGCGGGCTTCAGGTTGCTCACCAGCACCACCTGCCGGTCCTTCATCTCCTGGGGGCTGTAGTGCAGCGCAATGCCGCTGACCACGGTGCGCCGGGGCTCCCCTTCCCCCAAAGACAGGGTGAGCTTCAGCAGCTTGTCGCTGCCCTGTACCTTTTCCGCCTCCAGCACCCGGGCCACCCGCAGCTGTACCTTGGCAAAATCGTCAATGGAAATGGGGTCCTGCCGGGCGGGGCCCTCCCCCTGGGGAGCCTTGGGCTCCTGGGGCTTTTTCTCCGCTTTCTCCTGGGGCTTCTCCTGCCGGGCAGGGGCCCCGCCCACCAAATCCTCCAGCTCCTTCTTGATGTCCAGCCGGGGGAACAGGGCCTCGCCCTTTTGCACCTTGGTTCCCGCGGGGAGCTTGCCAAAGGCGCTCAGGGAATCCCAGGTGGTCAGCTCCTCCCGGGCGACGCCCAGCTGGGCGTAAATCTTCCCCGGGGTCCGGGGCATGGTGGGGGCAATCAAGGCCGCCACAAAGCGGATGCACTCGCACAGCACATACATCACGGTTTTCAGCCGCTCCTTGCCCTCCTCCGTCTTGCACAGCACCCAGGGCGCGTTCAGGTCGATGTACTTGTTGCATTCCCCCACCAACTGCCAGATGTCCCCCAAAGCCAAAGACATCTGCAATTCCTCCATGTGCCGCAGCACCTTGAGGGGGGTTTCCACCGCCAGATCGGTCAGGGCCTTGTCCAGCGCGTTGTAGTCCCCTGGGGCGGGAATGGCCGCGTCAAAATACTTCTCCACCATGGCCACGGTGCGGCTGACCAAATTGCCCAGGTCGTTGGCCAAATCCGCGTTGATGCGGCCCAGCATGGCCTCGTTGCTGAACTGGCCGTCGCTGCCAAAGGGCATCTCCCTCAACAGGAAGTAGCGCACCGCGTCGCTGCCGTATTTGCCGCAGAGCACCACCGGGTCCACCCCGTTGCCCAAGGATTTCCCCATCTTCACCCCGTCCAGCACCAGCCAGCCATGGCCGAACACCTGCTTGGGCAAAGGCAGCCCCAAAGCGTGGAGGGTGATGGGCCAGATGATGGTGTGGAAGCGGACGATCTCCTTGCCCACCAGCTGGAGGTTGGCGGGCCAGTACTTGCGGAACAGGCTATCATCTTCTGTGCTGTAGCCCAAGGCGCTGATGTAGTTGGTCAGCGCGTCCAGCCAGACGTACACGGTGTGCTTGGGGTCAAAATCCACGGGAATGCCCCATTTGAGGGTGGTGCGGCTGACACACAGGTCACTGAGCCCGGGCTTTAAAAAGTTGTTGATCATCTCGTTCTTCCGGGAGGCGGGCTGGATGAACTCCGGATGGGCTTCGATGTAGTCCATCAGCCAGTCCTGGTACTTGCTCAGCTTGAAGAAATAGCTTTCCTCGCTGGTTTTTTCCACGGGCCGCCCGCAGTCCGGGCACTGGCCGTCCTTCAGCTGGAGCTCCGTAAAGAAGCTCTCGCAGGGAGTACAGTACCAGCCTTCATAGGTTCCCTTGTAGATGTCCCCCTGGTCGTAGAGCTGGCGGAAAATCTTCTGCACCACCACGGCGTGCCGGTGCTCGGAGGTGCGGATGAAGTCGTCATACTCCACATCCATCAGCTTCCACAGCTCCCTGATGCCCCTGACGATCTCGTCCACATAGGCCTGGGGCGTCACGCCCTTTTGAGCCGCCTTGCGCTCGATCTTCTGTCCGTGCTCGTCCGTGCCGGTGAGGAAGTAGGTGTCCTCCCCCTGCTGCTTGTGGAAGCGGGCCAAGGTGTCCGTGGCCACGCTGCAATAGGCGTGGCCGATGTGCAGACTGTCGCTGGGATAGTAAATCGGCGTGGTGATATAAAATGTCTTTTTCTCTGCCATGGATTTCTCTCCTTCCAAAATCAAAAGCCCGCCCCACTTCAAAGGGGCGAGCCGAGCCCGCGGTACCACCCTGGTTTGTTTCTCTGATACAAGGTATCGTCAGCGGATATCGGCGCCCTCCGTTCCACCCTACCTATCGGGCGGAAAGGCTCCCGGGCCATGTTCACGGCTGTCTCCGCGCCACC
>JARKQO010000237.1 GCA_029974855.1 Eubacteriales bacterium | reverse complement strand
AGGCGCAGGGCTCCGCGATCAGCCGCGTGATGTCCCGGGTGCGGTAGCGCAAGGCCGGCTGGGCCTCCTTGGTGAGGGTGGTGAGCACCAGTTCCCCCTGCTCCCCAAGGGGCAGCGGTTCCTGGGTATCCGGGTCGATGATCTCGGGGAGGAAATGGTCCACGTTGATGTGCATGCCGCACTGATACTGGCACTCTCCCGACACCCCGGGGCCCAGCACCTCGGTGAGGCCATAGTTCTCCGTGGCCAGAATGTGAAAGCGCTTCTCCAGCTCGGCCCGCATCTCCTGGGTGCTGGCCTCAGCCCCAAAGAGCCCCACCCGCAGGCGGATGTCCTTCAGGGCGTCCATCCTCTCCGCCATTTCCGCCAGGTACAGGGCGTAGCTGGGGGTGGCGATGAGGGTGGTGGCCCCGAAATCCCGCATGATCTGAATCTGGCGCTCCGTGTTGCCGCCGGAGATGGGAATGATGGCCGCGCCGATTTTTTCGAGGCCCCCGTGAAGGCCGAAGGCCCCGGTGAAGAGAGTGTATCCAAAGGAAATCTGGGCAATATCGTCCTGGGTCACGCCCCCGGCGGTGGCCAGCCGGGCGATGTTCTCCGCCCACATGGCCAGATCGCCCCGGGTATACCCGGCGGTGATGGGCTGCCCCGTGGTGCCGCTGCTGGCGTGGATGCGCACCACGTCCCGCATGGGCACGGCCAGCAGCTTGAAGGGATACTGCTCCCGCAGCTCCAGCTTGCTGGTCAGCGGAATCTTGGTAATGTCCTTCAGGGATTGAATGTGGGAGGGCTTCACGCCCGCTTTGTCCATTTTCTCCCGGTACATGGGCACATGGTCGTAGGCCGCCTGGACGGTGTTTTTCAGCCGCTCCAGCTGTATGGCTTCCATTTCGCGCTGGGTGGCGCATTCCATCTCCGGGTTCCAAATTGCCATTTAGGATCACTCCTTCCGTGCTACAGGGATACTGATTTCCGGGAATCTTGAGAATACTGCCTTGCCTGCCGCTTCCCCCACCATGCTTCCCGATCTTTCGCCGGAAGCGGCTATTCCGATAGTATAGCACAATGAAAAAAAGGGAGCAAGGCGATCTTGCTGCCCTTTGTTTCCCTTTGTTGTTCCCCTGGAGGACGGCTCCGGTTCATCTTTTGTTTGCCATGCCGCTGCTGTCCATGATAGAATACCTTCGATCTATGGCTTCGATATCGCGGCACAGTGGAGTAACAAGAGCATGCACGAAAAAAATAATGCAGGAATTGATTTGAAAACGGCGGCACGGTTGAGAAGCTCCCAAGACGATAAAAATACCGCTTCATCCTATCCGCCCTTGCTGAATTCCATGGCGGATCTCGTGGAGAGCATGCGGATGCTTACGAGCATGGCCGTAGCGTATGGCACAAAAGACCGCTTCTATCAAGCTCACATTGGTAACATGCAGGAGGTGGCCTTGGACGGCGCCGTCTATACGCCTTGCGTCCGCCCCCTCCATGAGAACACCCTGTATGATTTGGCCTCACTGACAAAGGTTTTTACAATGATCAGCGTCATGCAGTTAGTACACGCGGGTCAATTTGCGCTTCACGATGATATCGGCCATATCGATTCCAGGTTTTCTTATCTCTCCCAGGTGCGAATCCAACAGGTTTTGAGCTACGAGGCGACCTTGCAAACGCCCCTGCGCATCGACGATCAGAAGGAATATCACGCGGCGCTCCAGCAGGTTTTTTCCATGGCCGTGAGCCCCACGGAGAGCCTGAGGCCTTATTCCGATATGAACGCGCTGGTGCTTAAATATGTGGTGGAAAAGGCATCGGGTATGCCGTTTTTTGAATATGTTGAGCGGAACATCCTGTCTCCGGCAGGGATGGCGGAAACCTTCGTACAGGTTCCTGGGGAACGCCTTCCCGATTGCGCCTGCTACAATTACGAGCATCGGATCACGGGCGGTCAGCATTCGGTGCGCACCGATGTGCCGCTGGGCGTTCCCCATGACGCCAAAGCAAGCATTCTACGCAACGGAGGCCTGGAGCTGTGCGGCCACGCGGGGCTGTTCAGCACCCTCGCCGATATGGTGCGGCTTTGTCAAGCGCTGCTTTCCGGGAAGCTTCTGCCCATGGAGGTTTTGCTGAAGCTCAGCACGAGCCGAATGGGCAAGGTAAATCCGGACGGGAGCTTCCGCCAGTATCTCGGGTACCTTTGCTTTGTGAAGGGCCCGCAGCAGCGGTTTTCGGAGGTCCCTCTGTGGATGAGCGACCGGGCTTTTGCGCAAAGCGGGTTTACCGGAAACCATATCGCCATCGACCCCGAGCTGGGCGTGTTTGACGTATTCCTGGGTAATCGCTGCCATAACCGCGTATCCGTCATTCAACCCCCAGACGGCGCTGGAATCGAGCAATATGGCCTGACCCCGGAAGGCGCGGGCCTTGTTCAATGGCCGGATGGGCGGAAGGTTCAGTCCAGCTATCTGTACATTCACCAGAAGGATGAAAAGCTTCACAAGCCCATCTGGCAGCACATGAAGGCATTGGGTTGGATTTAACCCATCGAACCTTGATGGATTGGGCTGGGCTGGCTCCCTGTGGGAGTCGTCATTTTCAAAAGGGCAAGGGAGCCAAAAGGGGAGCGAAGTCGCCTCCGCTCCCCTGCTCCGGTTCGTTTTTGGTTTTTCCTCGGCTTTTATCCCAGCAGCGTGCGGAAAATGTTCAAATACTCCTCCGCGCTGTGGGCCCAGCTGTAATCCCCCTCCATGCCCCGCACCCGGAGGGTATGGATCACGTCCTTCTCGCTCTTGAAGTAATACAGGGCCCGGCGGATCACCGCCAGCATGTCGTGGGCGTTGTAGTTCAGGAAGGTGAAGCCGTTGCCCTTGCCCTCCGCCTCGTTGTAGCTGAGCACCGTGTCCCGCAGGCCGCCGGTCTCCCGTACAATGGGCACCGTGCCATAGCGCATGGAGAGCATCTGGCTCAGGCCGCAGGGTTCAAACAGCGAGGGCAGCAGGAAGAAGTCCGCCCCGGCATAGAGCTTGTGGGCCAGCTCGTGGTCCATGGCGAAGCGGGCCGCCAGCTTGCCCTTATACTCCTGCTCCGCCCAGCTGAACAGGTTGGTATAGCGGGCGTCCCCCATGCCCAGCACCGCCAGCTGCACCTTTTCCCCCATCAGATCCGCCAGCACGCAGTCCACCAAGTCCAGGCCCTTCTGGTTGGAAAGGCGCCCCACCATGGCGATCAGGGGAATTTCCTCATTGATCTCCAGGCCCAAATCATGCTGGAGCCTGCGCTTGTTCTCCGCCTTGCCGGTGAAATCCTCCTTGGTGAAATTGGCATAGATCATGGGGTCCGTCTCCGGGTCATACTCCTGAACGTCGATGCCGTTGAGCACCCCGTAGAGGCTGTCCTTCCGGGCCCGGATCAGCCCGTCCAGCCGCTCCCCGTAGTAGGCGGTGGTGATCTCCTCGGCATAGCTGGGGCTCACCGTGGAGATGGCGTCGCTGTACACCAGCCCGGCCTTCATGAAGTTGGCGCAGCCGAAGCACTCCAGCTTGTCCGCGCTCCACAGCCCGTCCCCCAGGCCCAGCACGTCCTGGACCTCCTTGATGCCGAAGATGCCCTGGTACTGGAGGTTGTGGATGGTAAACAGGCTCTTGATCCCGCTGTAAAAGGGCAGATGAGCGTATTGAATCTTCAGCAGTGCCGGGATCATGCCGCTTTGCCAATCGTGGGCGTGGAGGATGTCCGGGTGAAAGTCCAAAAGGGGCAAAGCGTTGAGCACGGCCCGGCAGAAAAAGCCGTAGCGCTCGTATTCGTCTCCGCCCAGGCCGTAGATGTAGGGGCGCCCGAAGTAATACTTATTATCCAGAAAATAATAGGTAACCCCGTCCTTTTGCAGCATTTGCACGCCGCAATACTGCCGCCGCCAGCCCAGCTGCACGTCGAAGTGGAGCTGAAACTGCATCTGGTCCTGCCATTCCCGGCCAATGGCCGTGTACATGGGCATCATGACCCTCACGTCATGCCCCTTTTGCGACAGCACCGGAGCCAGGGACCCCACCACGTCCGCCAGGCCGCCGGTTTTCACAAAGGGCACGCACTCGCTTGAGGTAAAGAGAATATTCATAAAGCCCCTCCTTTGCCTTTTCCTTTGGAAGCCTTACACCACCATGTTTTTGGAGATCACGATGGGGTACCCCCGGGGGCCCACCAAGGTGCCGCCCCGCTTGATCACCGCCTGCTTGTCCAAAATGCAGTTCTCCAGCTTCGCGCCCTCTTCCACCACGCTGTCCTGCATGATGATGCAGTTTTTCACCACCGCTCCCTTGCCGATGCGCACCCCCCGGAACAGCACGCTGTGCTCCAGGGTGCCGTCAATGATGCAGCCGTCCGCCACGATGGAGTCGGAAACCTTGGCATGGTCCATGTACCGGGCGGAGAGCTCGTCCCGGACCTTGGTGTACACGGGCCGCCCCTCCTGGAACACCTGATGGCGCACCTCCACGTCCAGCAGGTCCATGTTCAGCTCGAAATAGCTTTGGATGCTGTCCAGGCGGAAGCACACGTCCCGGTACTGGTAGCCCGCCACCTTCATGCCCGCGTCCCGCACCATCCGCTGGATCACGTTGCGGGTCAAATCGTGGTAGCCCCGGGCCGCGCCCCGGTCCACCAGGTCCATCAGCAGGTCCTTGCGCAGGAACATCACCTCCATGCTGGTGCTGGCATAGCGGGGCTTGGTGGGGTCAATCTCCAAATCCACCACCATGCCGTCTTCGTCCACGTTGCAATACACCCCGTACTCGGGCCGCTGCATGTCCTTGCGGTTGGTGTACATCAGGGTCACGTCCGCGCCGCTGGCAAAGTGGGTCTCAAACAGCTCCCGGAAATTGGCGTTGAACAGGATCAGGCTGTTGCAAAGCAGCACGTACTCCTGGCGGCTGCGGCGCAAGTACCCCATGTTGGAATGGAGCGCGTCCAAGGAGCCGCTGTACACCCCCACGTTCTCCCGGGTCAGAAAGGGCGGCAGAATGTACAGCCCGTCGTTCTTGCCGTGCAAGTCCCATTCCTTGCCGCTGCCCAAATGGTCCATGAGGCTGTGGTAGTTCTTTTGCATGATGACGCCCACGTTCTTGAGGCCGCTGTTCACCATGCTGCTCACCAGAAAATCGATGACCCGGTACCGCCCGGCCACCGGCACCGCTGCCACGGCCCGGGACAGGGTCAGCTCCCGCAGTAAGGAATCCCTTTCCCCTGTATAGATGACGCCCATGACGTTTTTCATCTGTGCCGCCTCCCTTTCGCCCATTATTGCCTTAGCGGTCCCGCTGTTCCCCGGCCATGACCACGGCCCCGGCGGGCAAAATCACCTTTTCCCCCACCACGGCGATGTTCCCCGTGTCCTCGCCCACCATGGCCCCAGCGCCGATCACCGCGCCCTCCGCCACAATGGCCCGCTTCACCTGGGCGCCCCGCTCAATCACCGCCCCGGGCATCACCACGCTGTCCACCACGCTGGCCCCTTCCTTCAAAGTCACCCCGGCAAACAGCACGCTGCGCTCCACCTTGCCGTAGACCTCGCAGCCCTCGGTGATGAGGCAGTTTTGGACCACGGCCCCCTCCGCCACCAGGTGGGGGGCCATGCCCGGGTTGCGGCCATAGATGCGCCAGCTGCTATCGTACAGATCGATGGGCATGGGCATTTGCAGCAGGTCCATGTTGGCCTCCCAGAGGCTTTCGATGGTGCCCACATCCTTCCAATAGCCCTGGAAGCTGTAGGCGAACATCCGCTCCTTGGCCTCCAGCATCCTGGGGATGATATTCTTGCCGAAATCATTGGCGCTGCCCTTGTCCGTGGCGTCGGCCATCAGATAGCTGCGCAGCTTGTCCCAGGTGAAGATGTACACCCCCATGCTGGCCTTGTTGCTTTTGGCCTTTGCGGGCTTTTCCTCAAACTCCGAAACGGCCCCGTCCTCCTCGGTGTTCATGATGCCAAAGCGGTTGGTTTCCTCCCAGGGCACCTCCCGCACGGCGATGGTGCCGTCCGCGTCCTTGGCGATGTGGTATTGAAGCATGGCGTTATAGTCCATCTTATAAATATGGTCGCCGCTTAAAATGAGCACATACTCCGCGCCGAACTGCTCGATGAAGGCCAGGTTCTGGTAAATGGCGTTGGCGGTACCGGAGTACCACTCGCCCTTCTTGCCCTTCACATAGGGGGGCAGCACGTACACGCCCCCATGGGCCAAGTCCAGATCCCAGGGGGAGCCGCTGCCGATGTAGGCGTTCAGCTCCAGGGGCTGGTACTGGGTCAGCACCCCCACCACATCGATGCCGCTGTTGGAGCAGTTGCTCAGCGGAAAGTCGATGATGCGGTATTTCCCCCCATAGGGGATGGCAGGCTTGGCCTTGTTCACCGTGAGAATGCCCAAACGGCTGCCCTGTCCCCCCGCCAATAGCATGGCGATGCACTTTTTCTTGTTTAACATGGGATGATCAGCTCCTTCGGTTTTTAATGGGGCTGGCTGCCGCCTGACTGCGCGACGCGGGAAAGGAAGCTCCCAAAGGGGGATACCGCGGGCCCGGATCGTGGAAACGGATCGATGCCATACTCTTCGCCGCCGGGAGGGGGTTCTCCTTCGGGGTTTTAGGGGACCCCGGGGGGAATTTGGGAAAAGCTACCATTTTTTGGGCTTCTTGGGCACTCTGATACATACCCCCTTGGCCAAGGGGATGAAACGGGTCTTTGGCCTGGGGCGGGGCACGCGCTTCTCATAGGTGAAATAGACACAGCTGAGGGGCGGGATACAGATTTCCACCCAGAAGGGGAAGCCGTTGTACCCTCCCTTGACGGCGTTGAGCTCGTAGGCGTTATACTGGTTGCTACCCCCAAACTCCGCCCGGTCCGTGTTGAACGCCTCTGCCAAAGTGCCGCCAAAGGGCAGGCCGATGCGGTAGATGGGATGGAACACCGGGGTGAAGTTCACCGCGCACAGGATGGCCCGGCCCTCCCGGTCCGTGCGCAAAAACACCAGCACGCTGTTGTCCGCGTCGTTGGGGGTGATCCACTGAAAGCCGCTCCAGGAGTTGTCCACCTGGTAGAGGGCCGGGGTGGAGCGGTAGAAATGGTTCAGGGCCTTCACGCAGGCCTGTACCTGGGGATGCCGGTCATACACCAGCAAAAACCAGTCCAGCTGGTCGTCGAACTTCCATTCGATGAAATGGGCGAACTCGCTCCCCATGAACAGCAGCTTCTTCCCCGGATGGGCCATGGTGAAGCCGTACAGGGCCCGCAGCCCCGCGAACTTCTGCCACAAATCCCCCGGGTTCTTGTCCAGCATGCTGTGCTTGCCGTGGACCACCTCGTCGTGGGAAAAGGGCAGCACGTAGTTTTCGCTGAAGGCATAGAACAGGCTGAAGGTGATCTTGCTGTGGTGGTACTTCCGGTACACCGGGTCCAGCTTGAGATAAGAGAGGATGTCGTTCATCCAACCCATGTTCCACTTGAAGCCAAAGCCCAGGCCGCCGATGTAGGTGGGGGCCGTGACCATGGGGAAGGCGGTGCTTTCCTCGGCGATCATCATGAGCCCGGGAAAATCGTGGTACACCGTCTCGTTCAGCCTGCGCAAAAAGGCAATGCCGTCCAGGTTTTCCCGGCCCCCATAGGGATTGGGCAAAAACTTCCCCGGATCCTTGCAAAAATCGTAGAAGATGATGCTGCTGACCGCGTCCACCCGCAGGCCGTCCGCGTGGTACCACTCCAGCCAGAAGCAGGCGTTGCTGAGCAAAAAGCTGTCCACCTCGCCCCTGGCGAAGTCAAAGAGCTGGGTGCCCCACTGGGGAATCTCCCCCCGGAGGGGGTTTGGATGGTTGAACAGATGGGTGCCGTCGAACCGGTACAGGCCCGCCTCGTCCGTGGGAAAATGGCCGGGTACCCAGTCCAGAATGACCCCGATGCCTCCTTGGTGGCAGGCGTCGATGAAGCCCATCAGCTCCTTGGGAGCACCGTAGCGGGAGGTGGCGGAATAAAAGCCCGTGACCTGGTACCCCCAGGACATATCCAGGGGATGCTCCATCACAGGCAGCAGCTCGATATGGGTATAGCCCATCTCCCGTACGTAGGGGATCAGCTGGGCCGCCAGCTCCGAATAGGTCAGGTAGCTGCCGTCCTCCTTGCGCCGCCAGGAGCCCGCGTGGACCTCATAGATATTCACGGGGTTCTCATAGGGGTTGAAGGCGGCGCGGCTTTCCATCCAGGCCCCGTCCCCCCAGCCATACCCCTCCAGGTCGTACAAAAGGCTGGCGGTATGGGGGCGAAGCTCCGTGAAGAACCCAAAGGGATCGGCCTTCATGCGCCATACGCCGTCCGAGCCCCACACCGCGTATTTATAGGTGGGAAAGCCGTCCGCCGGAAGGTTCTGCCAAAGGGCCTCCTTGGGCAGGCGCAGCTCCCAGGTGCCGTCGTACTGCTTTTCCATGGGGTGGCAGCTTTTATCCCAGCGGTTGAAATCCCCCACCAAGGCCACGTGCCCCGCGTGGGGCGCCCACACGCAGAAATGCCACTTCTCCCCCCCATCCTCGCGGCAGGGGTGCGCTCCCAGCATTTCATAAGCCCGGCGGTTGGTTCCCTGATGGAATGTATCACGAACCTCTGCCGACGGTGCAACGTACCTCATCGGGCATGTCCCCCTCGCAAAAATCTTTGGAATATTCTGCAATTCTTGGATTCCTATGGTATCATTGTATACGGAAAGCGGAGGTTCCGTCAAGATGGGAACGGGTGTTTTTCTCATCTCTTCCCGGCGGGAAGACGGAAATACGCGCCGCGCGCGAAAAAAACGGGGCATAGGATAAGAACTCAACAGGATAGGATCAACACAGGAGAAGCTTATGAAACGGCTGACCTCGGAGGCACTGCGCAATCAGTTTGACTCCACGCTTCACATGGCTCGTGTGCTGGTGAAAATCTGCCCGGACCCCGTCTGGGCCTCCTCCTGCCACGGGGTGCCCTTTTGGCAGCAGGTTTTTCATTTTGTATATTACATCGATTTCTGGATGCGGGAAGCCTATGACGGGGGCGAGTGGCGCGTCATGGTCTTTGAGGACGCCTATTCCACCGATTTGTACGCGGAGAGCTATGAGGGATTGTTCCTCTCACGGGATAAGATGCTGGCGTATCTGGAGGCGATCCAGCGGAAAACCGCCCGAATCTTTGATGGGCTGAACGATGAGGCCCTGGGCGTTGCGGTTACGGTGGACGATCAGCGCTATTCCTACGCGGACGTGATTGTGGGGCAGATCAGGCACATCATGTACAACATCGGCTACTTAAACGGCATTCTGCGGGAAAAGGGGCTGCCGGAATCGGATTGGTACTCTTACAACGAGCCGGAGGGCTCCTGAGCCGCCGCCCTGTTGATTGTCCTTGACACGGGGTACAGGGCAGCGTTAAGCACGTTTGACCGATTGCGGTGCGATAATCCGCGCAGCAAAGCAGACTCTGAAAGCCCATGCTCTCTTCACGAAAGCATGGGCTTTTCGATTGACCTCCCTCCCCCTCTCCGGCGGTGGAAGGTCGTGCAAGCATTTGGATACGTTACGCGAGCACGTTTTTCATAATGTAACTCTTCTCCTGCGTCTTCTCTTCCAGGGTGACGCTGACGCCTTCACGGCGGATGCCGCTCATCTGGTCGCCCCCGAAGGGCTGGTCCAGATGACGGTATTTGCCG
>JARKQO010000218.1 GCA_029974855.1 Eubacteriales bacterium | reverse complement strand
GCCTTTGCTCCCATTGTGGAGGACGGCTGGACCAACGTGCTCACCGAAGCCCGGGACGCGGGCATCCCGGTGCTATGCACGGACCGCTTCATCCGCGAGGAGGACGCGGACCTGATCGTGGGCGTTGTGGGCTCGGACTTTTAGGAGGACGGCCGCCGGGCGGGGGAGTTTCTGCTGAAAAAGGCCCAGCAGATGGGCAAGGACCACCTGCGCATCGTGGAGATCACCGGAACGATTGATTCCACGCCCATGCGCCAGCGGGCCATCGGCTTTCGGGAGGTGATTGAGGGCGATCCGCGCTTTGAAATCGTGGAATCCATGTCCGGGGATTTTCTGCGCTCCAAGGGCAAGGACTGCATGACCAGCATTCTCAAAAAGCGGGGGCATACCATCGACGTGCTGTACTCCCACAACGACGCCATGACCTTGGGAGCCCTGGAGGCCATCCAGGCCGAGGGCATGGAGCCGGGCAAGGATATCGTGATCATCACCGTGGACGGGGAGCAGGGGGCCATTGACCTGCTGAAGCAGGGGAGCATCAACTGCGTGGTAGAATGCACCCCCAAGATCGGCAGCATCATCATGAGCCTCACCAAGAAGCTGGCCGCCGGGGAAGCGGTGGAGCGCTACACCTACTCGGAGGAAACCGTGTTCACGGAGTTTGACGAGGATCTGCAAAGCATCCCGGAGAGGGGCTATTGACATGCACAGCGGCTTTTTTTCCCGCTTCGGGGACTCCCTCCGGGACCGCATCACCACCTCCATGGTGGTGGTGATGCTGCTGATGGCCATTCCGGCCATCGCCTCCATCAGCATGATGACCAGCTATGCCGGAAAGTACCACGACGTCATCACCCGGATGGACCGTATCTCCTCCCTGTCCCCGGTCATCAGCGAGGACCTGCTGGGGGAGATGTGGTCCATCGTGGCCGGGCGCAAGACCTTTGCCCATGGGGGCCAGTTTGAAACGCTGGATTTGGTGTGCCGGGAGATGGACGCCCTGATCCAGGACGATTCCGCCAGCAGGCTGGAGATGACCGTGGCCCGCAACACCATGAACACCTTGCGCCTGTACATTGAAAATCTGGGGAAGCAGATGGGCAGCGGCTCCACCGTGGACGAGGATGAGGAAACCCTGGAGGAGGTCCGCAACGTGGGCTCCTTGGTGGTGGAGATGCTGGGTGACGCCATCACCGCCGAGATCGACGCCTCCATGACCACCAGCAACCAGCTACAAAATGTGGTGCAGGTAACGCTGCTGCTGGAAGTTACCCTCCTGCTGGGCACCTTGGTGTTCGCCACCATTGCCCAGCGCTCCTTGGCCCGGGCCATCGGCGGGCCCATTGTGCAGCTGAAGCACTTTGCCGGGATGATCGCCGGGGGCCACCTGGATGTGCGGGCCCCGGAGCCGGGGGTTTCGGAGCTTTCGGACCTTACCCTGAGCCTCAATACCATGGCCGGAAAGCTGGACGAGCTGATCCAGGAGAACAAGCGGGAGCAGGACAACCTGAAAAAGAGCGAGATGCGCGCCTTGCAAGCCCAGATCGCCCCGCATTTTCTCTACAATACTTTGGACGCCATCATCTGGCTGGCGGAGTCCCGCAAGGTCAGCGAGGTCATCAACGTCACCCGGGCCCTGTCCAACTTCTTCCGCATTTCCCTCTCCGGCGGCCAGGACTGGATCACCCTCCGCCAGGAGGTGGACCATCTCCAGGGATACCTTACCATTCAAAAGGTCCGCTACCGGGATATTCTGGATTACGTCCTCCAGGTGGACGAGTCTCTGTATGATCTGTACATCCTGAAGCTGGTGATCCAGCCCTTGGTGGAAAACGCCATCTACCACGGCATCAAGAACCGGCGGGGCGGCGGGAAGCTGTCCATCATCGTGCAGCGGCAGGAAGACAGGCTGTCTGTACAGGTGCATGACAATGGGGCGGGCATGTCCGCCCAGCGCCTGGAGGCGGTGCGGCAGGCCTTCAACGGGGCGGGCGCTTCGGAAAACGAGGTGGGATACGGCCTGTACAGCGTGGATAAGCGCCTCCGGCTGTATTACAACCAAAGCAAGGGGCTGATGGTCTCCAGCGTTCAGGGGGAGGGCACCACCATCGAGTTCACCGTGCCCATCCTGACAGACCGGGGGGATCACAATGCTTAAAGTCTTTGTGGTGGATGATGAAATCGTCATCCGGGAAGGAATCCGCAACGGCTTCCCCTGGGAGGAAAGCGGCTCCCAGCTGGCGGGGGAGGCCCCAGATGGGGAGATTGCCCTGTCCATGCTCCAGGACATCACGCCCGACGTGCTGATTACCGACATCAAACGGCCCTTTATGGACGGGCTGACCCTGTGCCGGAAGATCATGCACACCATGCCCTGGATCCACAT
>JARKQO010000214.1 GCA_029974855.1 Eubacteriales bacterium | reverse complement strand
CTGACCCATGAGGCGGGCTTTGCCGGGGCTGTGGCCGTGATTGAATAAACAGGCGGAGGGAAGCATGCTGCGAACCATCACCCCCGGGGAGATGAAGAAGCTGGAGCAACACTTCATGGCGGACATCGGCGTCACCGGGATTCAGCTGATGGAGCGGGCCGCCGCCGCTGTGGCCCGGGCTGTGGAAAGACAGCTCCGGGAAAGGCCGGGCCCCGTTTGGTGCCTGTGCGGCACAGGGAATAACGGCGGCGACGGTTTGGCTGCCGTGCGGATTTTGTGCGCCGGGAATCCCGGCCAGGCCGCCACGGTGTGGCTGATGGCCGGGGAACTGTCCCCGGAGGCCAAGGCCCAGAAGGAGCGGTTGGAGAGGGAAGCGCCCTGGGTTTTCTTGGTGATGCTGCCGGAGGATCATGAGGGGGCTTCCTTGCCGTTGCCGCTGCCCTTGTCCGCGCCTCCGGCGGATACCGGTTGTATCATCGACGGACTGTTTGGTACCGGGCTCAGCCGGGAGGTGACGGGCCAGGCCGCCGGGCTGTGCCGGGTCATGGGGGAGGCATATGACCGGGGAATCCCCGTGGTCGCCGTGGACATCCCCTCGGGCTTACACGGCGAAACCGGACAAATCATGGGGGTGGCGGTACGGGCCACCGAAACCGTCACCTTCCATAGGCCCAAGCCGGGATTGTACCTGGGCCAGGGGCCGGACCTGGCGGGCCGGGTCACCGTGGCCCCTTTGGGTATTCCGCCGGAACGGGATGCGGTGGAGGGCTTTTGGATTTTGGAGGAAGGGGACCTTCCCGCTCTGCTGGGGTCCAGGCCCAAGGTGAGCCATAAGGGCAGCTTTGGCCGGGCGCTGGTGGTGGCGGGCAGCGAGGGCATGGCCGGGGCTGCGGCCATCTGCGCTTTGGCGGCTTTGCGCACCGGGGCGGGGCTGGTGACAGTGGCCTGCCCCAAAGAGATCGTGCCCGTGGTGCAGACCCTTTGCCCCTGCGCCACCTGCCTGCCCTTGCCTATAGGGGACCCGGGGTTGGCG
>JARKQO010000208.1 GCA_029974855.1 Eubacteriales bacterium | reverse complement strand
CATCTGCGCCAAGCTGGGCATCCCCCAAATCTCCACGGGCGATATGCTCCGCGCCGCCATCGCGGCGGGGAGCCCCACGGGCATGAAGGCCGAGGCCTTCATGGACCAGGGGCAGCTGGTGCCCGACGAGGTGGTCATCGCCCTGGTACAGGAGCGGGTGGCTTTGCCCGACGCCAGCCGGGGCTACATCCTGGACGGCTTTCCCCGGACTGTGGAACAGGCCCGGGCCCTGGAGGACATCGCCACTGTGGACATGGTGATCAACCTGGCTGTGGAGGACGAGGCGCTGGTGAAGCGCATCTCCGGACGGCGCTGCTGCCCCCAGTGCGGCGCGCCCTACCATGTGGACCGGCTCCAGGGGGAAACCGCCTGCGCCGCCGACGGCGCCACCTTGGTCCAGCGGGAGGACGACAAGGCGGAGACGGTACTCAGCCGCCTGAAGGTGTACCACCAAAAGACCGCGCCCCTCATCGACTACTACCAGGCCAAGGGGCTCCTGAAGCACATCGACGGGGCCCAAAGCCCCCAGCAGATCACCGACCAGATCCTGGAAACCCTTGAGGCGCTCCAATGATTTATCTGAAGAACGCCCAGCAGCTGGAGGCCATGCGCAAGGCCGGGGCGCTGCTCTACGAGGTGCTTTGCCGGCTGAAGGAAGCCGTGAAGCCCGGGGTCAGCACCGCCGCCTTGGACGTGTACGCGGAGCAGCTGATTCGCAAGCACAAGGCCATCCCGTCCTTTTTGGACTACCGGGGCTATCCCGCCACCCTGTGCACCTCCCTGAACGAGCAGGTGGTCCACGGCATTCCCTCGGAAAGCGTGTTCCTCAAAGAAGGGGACATCCTGTCCATCGACTGCGGCCTGGTGCTGGAGGGATGGCAGGCGGACAGCGCCTTCACCGTGGGGGTGGGGGCCATCTCCCCGGAGAAGCGGAAGCTCATCGACGTGACGGAGGAGTGCTTTTTCAAAGGCGCCCGCCAGGCGGTGATAGGCAAGACCGTGGGGGACATCGGCAGCGCCGTGCAGACCTACGCCGAGAGCTTCGGCTACGGCGTGATACGGGACCTGACCGGCCACGGCATTGGCCGCAACATGCACGAGGAACCCAGCGTACCCAACTTTGGCAGGCCCGGCCACGGCGTGAAGCTCCGGCCGGGGATGACCCTGGCTGTGGAACCCATGATCGCCATGGGGGACTACCATGTGAACGAGCTGGAGGACAACTGGACCATTGTCACCGCCGACGGCAGCATGTGCTCCCATTACGAGCATACCTTGGTGGTGAACGAGGAGGGCCTGCCGGAGCTTCTCACCTTTCCGGGCTTTGTCCTGACGGAGGAAGCGTAAGTGAAGGCCATTCCCTTTGAACCGGGGCGGCTGGCGGTATCCAGGCAGGGCCGGGACCAGGGCCTGTGGATGGTGGTCCTGGGGCAAGCGGACCCGGAACACGCTTTGGTGGCCGACGGCAGGCTCCGCAAGCTGGAAAAGCCCAAGAAAAAACGCCTCAAGCACCTCAGGGCCACGCCCTACCTGGCCCGGGACATCGCCCGGGCCCTCAGCCAGGGCAGGCCCCTGCTGGACAGCGACGTTCGCAAGGCCATCTCCGCCGCCCATGAGGAGGCGGGGCAGGCAGCCCAAGGGGGCCAGGCCCCCAACAACCAGAAGGAGGAATGCGCACTTGTCAAAGAGTGATGTCATTGAAATGGAAGGCACGGTTATCGAGGCGCTTCCCAACGCAATGTTCCAAGTGGAGCTCCCCGGCGGGCACCGGATCATGGCACATATTTCGGGAAAGATGCGCATGAACTTCATCCGCATTTATCCCGGCGACAGAGTCACCATCGAAATGTCGCCTTACGACCTGAGCCGGGGCCGCATCACGTGGCGCAGCAAGGGCTGACGATGGTACGATTTCGCGGCGGGGTTTCCCCCCCGCCGGGGCAAAGGAGGTAGACCGCATGAAGATTCGTCCCTCGGTGAAACCCATTTGTGAAAAGTGCAAGATCATCCGCCGCAAAGGCCGGGTGATGGTGATCTGCGAGAACCCCAAGCATAAGCAAAAGCAGGGGTAAGGGGGAACGGGGAACGGTGGGGGTTCCCCCCCCACGCCCCCGCCCAAGGGATACATCCCTTGGGAATCCCGCTTTCGGGAACGCTCTATCAAGCGTTCCCGATTTTCAGGTTTTGGGGGAACCACTACATCTAGTTCCCGGGATGGGCAGAGCGCCTATTTTGGGAAAATTTTACGGGGAAAGGGACTTCATACTTGTAAAAAAGTGTTGTCCCCAAACCGAAAATGTGCTATACTTCGGAAGTTAGGCCACAGAGCCATGGGCGGCTGCATGCGCCAAAATCGGCGTGTGACCATGGGCTGGCAGGCTGACCACATTGACAAAGCGCGGCAGCTCTCCAATGCCGCGCGGGGTCTTGGGCCCTGCTCCGCTCTCTCTACGCGGACACCGCCAACTTCAAGAGACCCTTCGCCCTAGCGGGCCTGGTGAACATATTCAGGAGGAGGACATACTCATGGCACGTATCGCGGGTGTAGACCTGCCCAGGGAAAAGCGTGTGGAAGTCGGGCTGACGTACATTTTCGGCATCGGCCTTCCCACATCCCAGAAGATCATCAAAGAAACCGGACTCAGCCCCGACACCCGGGTCAAGGATCTGACCGAACAGGAGATCAGCAAGCTGCGGGACTACATCGAGCATCATGTGAAGGTGGAGGGCGACCTGCGCCGGGAAGTATCCCTGAACATCAAGCGCTTGGTGGAAATCGGCAGCTACCGCGGGGTTCGTCACCGCCGCAGCCTGCCCGTTCGCGGACAGAATACCAAGACCAACGCGCGCACCCGCAAGGGCCCCAAGCGCACCATCGCCGGGAAGAAGCGGGCCACCAAGTAAGCGCCCAACCACTGCTGATGTAACATGGAGGGATAAACACAATGGCACCCAAGCAAAAAGTCAAGAAGGTCACGCGCAAGCGTCGTGAAAAAAAGCTTGTGGAACGTGGCGCGGCGCATATCCGCTCGTCCTTTAACAACACCATCGTCACTTTGACCGACACCAACGGCAACGCCCTGAGCTGGGCCAGCGCCGGCGGCCTGGGTTTCCGTGGCAGCAAGAAGTCCACCCCCTTCGCAGCCCAGATGGCCGCCGAAACCGCCGCCAAGGCCGCCATGGAGTTCGGGCTTAAGACCGTGGAGGTCTACGTAAAGGGCCCCGGTTCCGGCCGGGAAGCCGCCATCCGCAGCCTTCAGGCCGCGGGCCTGGAAGTGAACATGATCAAAGACGTTACACCCATTCCGCACAACGGATGCCGTCCGCCCAAGCGTAGAAGAGTGTAAGAGAATCGAGGAGGTACAAAAATTATGGCTAGATATACCGATTCCGTATGCCGTATGTGCCGCCGCGAGGGCACCAAGCTCTTTTTGAAGGGTGAAAAATGCTTCTCGTCCAAGTGCGCGGTGACCCTTCGGCCCACCCCTCCCGGCCAGCACGGCCAGGCCCGGCAGCGCAAGGCCAGCGAGTACGGCCTCCAGCTCCGGGAAAAGCAGAAGGCCCGCCGGGCCTACGGCCTGATGGAAGGCCAGTTCAAGCGCACCTTTAACCGGGCCACCGGCATGAAGGGCATCACCGGAGAAAACTTGCTCCAGCTGTTGGAGCTGCGCCTGGACAACGTGGTGTACCGGTCCGGGCTGGGGTCCAGCCGCGCCCAGGCCCGCCAGTTTGTGGCCCATGGCCTGATCACCGTCAACGGCAAAAAGGTGGACATCCCCTCCTACTCCACCAAGGTGGGGGACGTGGTCAGCGTCCGCGCCACCCGCAGGGATATGGAGCATTTCAAGATCGTGAAGGAAGGCGTAAGCCGCGTGGTGCCCAAGTGGCTCTCCACCGACGCCCCCAACCTCACCGCTTCCGTCACCGCCCTGCCTGCCCGGGACGATGTGGACCTGACCTTGCAAGAGAACATGATCGTTGAGTTCTACTCTCGTTAACCATGTGCGCTTCTCCCTCAACCAACAGGCCTGAAACAGGAGGGTACATCGAATGATCGAGATCGAAAAAGCGCGGATTGAGTGCGTAGAGATGAGCCAGGATAACCGGTATGGCAGGTTCGTCATCGAGCCCCTGGAGCGCGGCTTTGGGCACACCCTGGGCAATGCCCTGCGCCGTGTGCTGCTCAGCTCCCTGCCCGGGGTGGCGGTGACCGGAATCTCCATCGACGGAATCCAGCACGAGTTTTCCACGGTTCCCGGGGTGACCGAGGATGTGACCGAGATGATCCTCAACCTCAAGAACCTTTCCGCCAAGCTCTATTCCGACCAGCCCAAAACCGTCCTGTTGGACGTGCGGGGCCCGGCGGACGTGAAGGCGGCGGATATCGGCGTAGATGATGAGCTGGACATTATCGATCCTGAGCTGCACATTGCCACCCTTAACGAGGACGCTCACTTGCAGATGGCGCTGACCCTGGACAAGGGCCGGGGCTATGTCAGCGCGGATAAGAACAAATCCGTGAACATGCCCATCGGGTTCATCCCCATGGATTCCATTTTCACGCCCATCCGCAAGGTCAACTACACCGTCGAGGACACCCGTGTGGGGCAGATCACGGACTACGACAAGCTGACTCTTGAGGTATGGACCAACGGCAGCGTCCAGCCGGACGAGGCCGTGAGCCTGGCCGCCAAAATCCTCACCGAGCACCTGAGCCTCTTTGTGAGCCTCACCGACCAGGTGATGCCCGTTTCCTTCGCGGACCAGGAGGACGACAAGAAGGAAAAGGTGCTGGAGATGACCATCGAGGAGCTGGACTTAAGCGTCCGGGCCTACAACTGCCTGAAGCGCGCGGGCATCAACACGGTGGCCGAGCTGGTGCAGCGCAACCAGGAGGACATGATGAAGGTTCGCAACCTTGGCCGCAAGAGCCTGGAGGAAGTGGAGCAGAAGCTGGAAGCCCTGAACCTCTCC
>JARKQO010000189.1 GCA_029974855.1 Eubacteriales bacterium | reverse complement strand
ACTTTGACCGCAGGCTGTATGTGGCCCGGCGTGTCTTTGAGCAGTCCAATGACAACGCCTATGTGGTATCTTTGTCCAGCCGCACCGTGGTGTACAAGGGGATGTTCATGGTAAAGCAGCTGCGCGGGTTCTATCCGGACCTGGAGGACCCGGAGTACGAAGCGGCCATCGCCGTGGTCCATTCCCGCTTTTCCACCAACACCAACCCCTCCTGGGAGCGGGCCCATCCCTACCGCTATATCGCCCATAACGGGGAGATCAACACCATCCGGGGCAATGTCCACAGGATGCTGGCACGGGAGGAAACCATGCGCTGCAAGGTCCTGGAAACGGACATGGACAAGGTGCTGCCTGTGGTGAACACCGCCGGCTCCGATTCCGCCATGCTGGACAACACCCTGGAATTCCTGACCATGAGCGGCATGGAGCTTCCTTTGGCGGTGATGATCACCATTCCCGAGCCCTGGGCCGGGGACAAGGCCATCTCCCGGGCCAAGCGGGATTTGTACCAGTATTACGCCACGGTGATGGAGCCCTGGGACGGCCCGGCCTCGTTGCTGTTTTCCGACGGGGATTGCGTGGGCGCCATGCTGGACCGCAACGGCCTGCGCCCCTCCCGGTACTATATCACCGACGACGACCGGCTGATCCTTTCCTCCGAGGTGGGGGTGCTGGAGCTTCCGCCGGAAAAAATCCTTCAAAAATCCAGGCTCCGGCCCGGACGGATGCTGCTGGTGGACACCGTGGCCGGGCGCGTCCTGGGGGACGGGGAGATCAAGGAAACCTACGCGGCCCAAAGGCCCTATGGGGAGTGGCTGGACCGGGGGCTCATCAAGCTGAGGCATCTGTCCGCGCCCAACAAAAGGGCTCCGGCCTATTCCAAGGCGGAGCGGGTGCGCTTGCAAAAGGCCTTCGGCTATACCTACGAGGATGTGAAGGACACCCTTTTGCCCATGGCCCTCACCGGGGCGGAGCCCACCTCCGCCATGGGCATCGACATCCCCCTGGCGGTGCTTTCGGACTGCCGCCAGCCGCTGTTCAACTACTTCAAGCAGCTGTTCGCCCAGGTGACCAACCCGCCCATCGACGCCATCCGGGAGGAAATCGTCACGGATACCTCCGTGTACCTGGGGGACGACGGCAACCTGCTGGAGGAAAACCCGGACAATTGCCGGGTGATCCAAATCCGCAACCCCATCCTCACCTCCTTGGACCTGATGAAGATCAAGGCCATGAAGGAGGAGGGCTTCCGGGTGGAGACCGTTTCCATCCTGTATTACAAAAACACGCCCCTCCAGCGGGGCATTGACCAGATGTTCGTGGCCGCGGACCGGGCCTTTCGCAACGGGGCCAACATCATCATCCTGTCGGACCGGGGTGTGGACGAAAACCACGTGGCCATCCCCTCGCTGCTGGCGGTTTCCGCCATGGAGCAATATTTGGTGCGCACCAAAAAGCGCACGGCGGTTTCCATCATTTTGGAATCCGGCGAGCCCAGGGATGTGCACCACTTTGCCACTTTGCTGGGGTACGGGGCCCGGGCCATCAACCCCTACCTGGCCCAGGAAACCGTTGGCGAGCTCATTGAGGAAGGGCTGCTGGACAAGGATTTCCACGCCGCCGTGGATGATTACAACGAGGCGGCTTTGCACGGGGTGGTGAAGATCGCCTCCAAGATGGGCATCTCCACGCTCCAGTCCTACCAGTCCGCCCAAATTTTCGAGGCTGTGGGCATTTCGAGGCAGGTCATTGACCAGTACTTTCCCCATACGGTGTCCCGGGTTGGGGGCATCGGCCTCATGGAAATCCAGGCCATGGTGGACCAAAACCACAGCCATGCCTTTGACCCCCTGGGGCTGTGGGCGGAGGAAAGCCTGGATTCCCGGGGGGCCCACAAGGCCCGCTCCGGCCAGGAGGACCACATGTACAACCCCCGGACCATCCACCTGCTGCAACAGGCGGTATGGCGGGGGGACCAGGAGCTGTACCGGCAATACGCCGCTCTGGTGGACGACGAAACCACGCCCCATACTTTGCGGGGGCTGCTGAACATCCGCTATGGGGAAAAGCCGCTGCCCCTGGACCAAGTGGAGAGCGTGGAATCCATTGTGAAGCGCTTCAAGACCGGGGCCATGAGCTACGGCTCCCTCTCCCAGGAGGCCCACGAGTGCTTGGCCCGGGCCATGAACGCTTTGGGCGCGAAATCCAACTCCGGAGAGGGGGGCGAGCTTAGCTCCCGCTTTGGCACGGAGAAAAACTCCGCCATCAAGCAGGTGGCCTCCGGGCGCTTTGGGGTCACCAGCGAATATCTGGTCTCCGCCCAGGAGATTCAGATCAAGATGGCCCAGGGGGCCAAGCCGGGGGAAGGGGGCCACCTGCCCTCGGGCAAGGTCTATCCCTGGATCGCCAAAACCCGGCATTCCACAGCGGGGGTAACGCTGATTTCCCCGCCGCCCCACCATGACATTTATTCCATTGAGGATTTGGCCCAGCTGATCTGGGATTTGAAAAACGCCAACCGCCAGGCCCGCATCTCCGTGAAGCTGGTTTCCGAGGCTGGGGTGGGCACCATCGCGGCGGGGGTGGCCAAGGCGGGGGCCCAGGTGGTGCTGATCTCCGGCCATGACGGAGGCACCGGGGCCGCGCCCCGGACCTCCATCCACAACGCCGGCTTGCCCTGGGAGCTGGGGGTGGCGGAAACCCACCAGACGTTGATCATGAACGGCTTGCGCAGCCGGGTCAAAATCGAGGCGGACGGCAAGCTGATGACGGGCCGGGACGTGGCCATCGCCTGCATGCTGGGGGCCGAGGAATTCGGCTTTGCCACAGCGCCCCTCATCGCCATGGGCTGCGTGATGATGCGGGTTTGCCACCTGGACACCTGCCCCATGGGCGTGGCCACCCAAAACCCCCAGCTGCGGAAGCGCTTCAAGGGCCAGCCGGAGCATGTGGTGAACTTCATGCGCTTCCTGGCGGAGGACCTGCGGGGGCACATGGCGCGGTTGGGCGTGCGCACCGTGGAGGAGCTGGTGGGGCGCATGGATTTGCTGAAAATCCGGGAGAAGGCGGTGAACCAGCGGGCCGCCACGGTGGATTTGTCCAGCCTGTTGGAGTATCCCGTTCCAACCGGGGCCAAGCGGTGCTTTGACCCGGAGGACGCCTACGACTTCCGCCTGGAGGCCACGGCGGACATGAAAACCCTGAGAAAAGTTCTGGGCCCGGCCATTGAGCTGGGGCAGCCTAAGCGGGCGGAGCTGCGGGTCAGCTCCACGGACCGGGCCCTGGGCACCCTCATCGGCTCGGACATCACCCGGGCCCATGGGGGCCGGGGATTGCCCGAGGATACCATCGTGGTGAAATGCCGGGGCGGGGCCGGGCAGTCCTTTGGGGCCTTCATTCCCAGGGGCCTTACCTTGGAGCTGGAGGGGGACGCCAACGATTACGTGGGCAAGGGCCTGTCCGGCGGCAAGCTGGCGGTGTACCCGCCCAAGGGCAGCCGCTTCAAGGCCTGGGAGAACATCATCATCGGCAACGTGGCTTTATACGGGGCCACAG
>JARKQO010000182.1 GCA_029974855.1 Eubacteriales bacterium | reverse complement strand
TGGGCTTTCTCCCGCTCCAGTTGATTGACCAGATCCACCACGTTGTAAAAGCGCACCCGCTTGCCTGCGTGGATGGCAGCCACCCCCAGGGCAATGGCGCAGTGGGTCTTGCCCGTCCCCGTCCCGCCTACCAGGATGAGGTTGTGGGCACTTTCCATGAAGGCCCCCGTGGCCAGTGGCTGAACCTGGGCTTCCTGTAGGGCGGTTTCCCGCCAGTCAAAGCCGGTAAAGTCCCGATGCAGGGGAAACTTGGCCACCCGCAGCTGATATTTGAGTGAGCGGGTCTGGCGATCCACCTGCTCCGCTTCAATGAGCCGCTTGAGCCAGACTTCTGGACTGGGTGTGTGACGGGGACGCTCAGCCTGGAGTTCAGAGAGCGCGGTCGCCATGCCGTACAGGTGCATGGCTTTCAGGGCCTGGGTAAGTTCAGTGAGCATGTGGCACCTCCAGCAGGGAGTCATAACGCTGGCAGTTGGCCGCTGGCGCCGTCTGAAGGGTCAGGGTGGTTGGCACCTGAGTTACCGGCCGTACGGGGCTGGCCAGTCGGTGAACATGGTTGAGGATCACCGGGGCCGTGACGGTACGGTGCTCCAGCGCCAGCTCACAGGCCACACTGACCCGTTCCATGCCATGCTCCTGCAGCGCCAGCAGAATCTCCACAAAGGCCCGATCTCCCTGGGGGGTTTGCATGAGCCGGGCTTTCACTGCGGCAAGGGGAGCGGGTAATTCCCAGTGCTGGAAGGGGGCTCCATGGCGCAGGGCTCCCGGCTTCTTCTCCAGGACCGGCAGGTAGTGCCAAGGATCCAGCAGCAGCCGCTCCCGACTGAAACAGCGGGCATGTTCCGCCACTACCCTCCCATCCGCCACCACGCCGATCCGGTCGGCCCAGGCCCGTAGTGACACCCGCTGCCCCGCAAATTCAGCCGGGACGCTGTAGCGGTTCCGGTCATAGGCCACCAGGCAGGTGGAAGAAACCCGGCAAGGCTGCTCGAAGTAGCCATCAAAGGGCGCGGTGATGACCCGTAGTCGAGGCTGCTCCTCCGCAAACATCTGGGCGATGCTGCGTTCCTTCTCCACCGGGTGGGCCCGTCCTGCCAGTTCCCGGCACCGGGCTTCCAGCCAGACATTGAGGGTCGCCAGGTCAGCAAAGGCCGGACGTGGGGTGAAACACCATTCCCGGACATTGCCCACCTGGTTCTCCACCTGCCCCTTCTCCCAGCCCGAGGCCGGCGTACAGGCCACCGGCTCAAACAGGTAGTGATTGGCGAGCGCCAGGAAGCGCGGATGAAACTCCCGTGCCTTACCTACCAGGACCGTCTGCACGATGGTCTTGGGATTGTCGTAGACCATACGCTCCGGCACCCCGCCAAAGAAGGCAAAGGCCCGGTTGTGGGCATCCAGCACCATTTCCTGGGTTTCCCGGGGGTAGGCCACCAGGAACATCTGCCGACTGTAGCAAAGCCGGAAATGGGCCAGCTTCACAGTCTGGACGACGCCTCCCAACTCCACCTGCTCGTGACTCCAGTCAAACTGGCAGGTCTCGCCCGGTGGGAAGGCCAGCGGGATGAAGGCCTCTGTTCCTCCTCCTGGAGAGGCGGCCTTCCACTGTTTCACGAAGCGCTGAACGCTGTCATAGGCCCCCGCATAGCCCGCCTGCTGCAGGTCCTCAAAGAGCCGCTTGGCACTGCGCCGCTCCCGCTTGGGGCGCAGCCCATCCTGCACGAGCCAGCGCTCCAGTTGCTCGGCAAAGGGCCCCAGCTTCGGACAGGGCTGCTGTTGCCGACGATAAGCCGGCCCCACATCCGCCTTCAGGTATTTCTTCACGGTATTGCGCGACAGATTCAGGTCGCGGGCGATGGCGCTGATCGACTCCCCCTTCACCAGGTGACGCCGACGCAGCTTGGCAAAACTTTCCATGCTGATCACTCCAGGTTGCTCCAGCCCAAAAAGGCCAGAATCATCACTCAACCAGGGTGGTCAAAATTCAACGCTGAAATCCCCGGTTGCCTGGTCAGTTTTGCACGCTGATTAACACCGAAATGGAGATTGGCCGAGCGGGTGAGTATTTGGCGATGGCAGATTTGCTGCTCAATGGTTGGGTAGCGTACCCGACATCACAAGGCGTGCCGTATGACATTGCTGTTGACATCGGCCAGCGGGTGATCCGGGTTCAGGTGAAATCCACCACGACGCCCAAGACACCCGGTTCGCTCAACCGCGGCTCTCCGCTGTATGTGTTTCACACCCGTCGAGCTGGAAAAGGTGGGCGACGGCGGTACAGCAGCGATG
>JARKQO010000174.1 GCA_029974855.1 Eubacteriales bacterium | reverse complement strand
GGGGGCAAGCCGGTGGGGGCTGACGCTGAGGGAGCTTTTTTGCAAGCGCTCCGCCACCTGTTCATAGTTGCGGTTGGCGATGGCGGTATACAGCACGTCGATCACAAACAGCTGCGCCATGCGGCTGCTCATGGCCCCGCTGCGGTAATGCACCTCCGGCGCTTTGGTGTAGAGCTGTAAATCCGTGCGCCTGGCCAAGGGGTTCCCCTCCAGGCGGGTCAAAGAGACGGTGAAGGTCCCGGCGGCCCTGGCGATCTCCTGCATTTCCAGCACCTCCCGGGTGGCTCCGGAGTGGCTCACAAAGAAGGCCACGTCCCCCGGACCCGAGTTGGCGGCGTAGGAAAGCTGCAAATGGGTGTCGTAATGGAACAGCACGTTCATGCCGATGCGGATCAGCTTGTGCAGAAAGTCCTCGGCCACCATGGCGGAGGCCCCCACCCCGAACAGCCGCAGGGTTTCCGCGCCCAGGATCCGGTCCACCACAGTGCCCACCACCCCGGGGTCCAGGGTTTGAAAGGTGTCCTCGATGGCCTTGACGCTGCTGGATTTAATGGCCAGCAGCAGCGAGGGGGTGTCGGGAAAATCCTTGATGTCGGAAAACACCAAGGGCTCCTGGGGGGCGGCGCTGTGCTCCTGGAACAGGCTGCGCTTGAGGGCCTTCAGGCCGTCAAAGCCCAGGGACTTGGCAAAGCGGACCCAGGCCGCCTGGCTCACCCCGGAGGACAGGGCCAGTTGGGCGATGGGCGTGTGAAACAGCTGGTCCTTGTGGGCCAGAAAGTAATCCGCGATTTTCTGTTCCGTGGGGTTCAGCTCATCGTAACGCTGAAGGAGCTTTGCTTCCACATTCAGCATAAAATCCCCCCTTCCAAGGTATCCCGGGATCTCCTTCATTATAGAAGAAACGCCGCCCCCTGGCAAGAGAACCGGCGGTGAACGCAGCGCCGCGGAAGCGGCTGACAAGGCAGGAGAGAAAATGACCATTTTACGCAAGCGCTATGCGGACCTTACCAGCGAGGCCATCAACCCCCGGACCTGGGATATCGACCAGGAGAGCACTTTGGGGATGCTGCGCCTGATCAACCAGGAGGATGAAAGCGTTCCCAGGGCTGTGGCTACGCAGCTTCCCCAAATTGCCCGGGCCGTGGAGCTGCTGTACGGGGCCCTTTCCCAGGGAGGCCGGATGATCTACGTGGGCGCGGGCACCTCCGGGCGGCTGGGGGTGCTGGACGCCAGCGAATGCCCGCCCACCTACGGCATCTCCCCGGAGAAGGTACAGGCCTTTATCGCCGGGGGAGACACGGCCTTGCGCACGGCGGTGGAAGGGGCCGAGGACGACGAGGAGGCGGGCCGGGCCCTGATGGACGAACGGGGAGTGGATGGGCGCACGGTGGTGGTGGGGCTCACGGCCAGCGGCGAAGCGCCCTATGTGATCGGGGCGGTGACCCGGGCCCGGGAGTTGGGGGCCAAGACCGTGGGCGTGGTCACCAACCAAAATACCCGGCTGGGAGGGCTGGTAGACGTGTCCATCGAGCCCGTGGTGGGGCCCGAGGTGATCATGGGCTCCACCCGCATGAAGAGCGGCACAGCCCAAAAGCTGGTGCTGAACATGCTCACCACCGCGCTGATGGTGCGCCTGGGGAAGGTGTACCACAACATGATGGTGGATTTGAACGCCAGCAACCAAAAGCTCCAGGACCGCTCCGTGCGGATGATCCGGCAGCTTGCCGGGGCCGGAGAGGAACAGGCGGTCCGGGCCCTCCGGGAGGCGGGGGGCCAGCTGAAAACCGCCGTCATTATTTTGCGCACCGGGGTCACGCCCCGGCAGGGCCGGGAGGCCTTGGCCGTCCACGGGGGACGGCTCCGGGAGGCCTTGCGGAGCCTGGGGGATGAACAACCATGAGCGTGCTGTGCGGCATCGACCGGCTGCCCATGGCGGCGAAGCTGTTGCAAGGGAAGCGGGTGGGCCTGGTTACCACCTCCGCCGCCTTGGACGCCCACTTTGTGTCCACCGTGGACAGGCTGGGGCAGGTGTGCAAGCTCACGGCCCTGTTCGCCCCGGAGCATGGCATCCGGGGGGAGTTGGCGGCGGGGGTGCCCTTTGAGGGCTATACGGACCCCCATACGGGGCTGCCCGTGTACAGCCTCTACCGGGAGGGAAGCCAGCGGGTGGAGCCGGAGACGCTGGCGGGCCTGGACGCGCTGGTGTATGATATCCCCGATGTGGGGCTGCGGTATTATACCTATTTGGCTACTCTGAAATACATCCTGGAGGCCTGCGGCCGGGCGGACTGCCAGCTGGTGGTGCTGGACCGCCCCAACCCGCTGGGGGACGGGGTGGAGGGCAATGTGCTGAAGCCCGGGTTTGAAAGCTTTGTGGGGGCCCATCCCATTTGCGTCCGCTACGGCCTCACTGTGGGGGAGCTGGCCCAGATGCTCCACAGCGAAACGGTAAGCCCCTGCCGGCTTACCATCATCCCCTGCCGGGGGTGGAAGCGGCGGATGCTCTTTCCGGACACGGGCCGGTTTTGGGCCCCGCCCAGCCCGGCCATTCCCAGCTTTGAGGCGGCTTTGGTTTACGGCGGCACCTGCCTGATGGAAGGGACGAACCTGTCCGAGGGCCGGGGCACGGCCTTGCCCTTTCAGCAAATCGGCGCGCCCTACCTGCGGCCTATGGAGTTGGCGAAGCGGATGAACGGGCTGCGCCTGCCGGGGGTCCACTTTCTGCCGGTGTGGTTCACCCCCTACGGCTCCAAGCATGGGGGCCAGGTCTGCGGAGGGGTGCGGCTGGCGGTGACGGACGCAAAGTCCTTCCGCCCGGTGGAAGCCGGGCTGCGGCTGCTGTTTGCCATCCGGGAGGACTACGGGAAGGATTTCGCCTTTTTGCAAAGGGAGGACGGCTCCTACTTTTTGGATTCCCTGGCTGGGGACGATTGCCTGACCCGGCCCGATGCGGGGGCGGAGAAGGTGCTGGAGGCCTTTGCCCGGGACAGCGAGGCCTTTGCCAGGCGCAAGCGGGCCTATCACCTGTATGAATGAGGAGGAAGACCATGGAGTGGAAGCGGAAGGTGGGGCAGCGGTTTGCCATCGGCATCCCCGGGACCCGGGTGGACGAAAGCCTTCGGGAGTTTGTATGCCGCTATCAGGTGGGCAATTTCATCTTCTTCCGGGAGAATTTGGTATCCGCCTCCCAGACCAAGGAGCTTTGCGAGGAATTGCAGCGGCTGAGCCTGGAGGCTACGGGCTATCCCGCCTTTATCTGCGCGGACCAGGAGGGGGGCATGGTAACCCGCCTGCCCCAGGACATGGTGAACGTGCCCGGGGCCATGGCCCTGGCGGCCACCGGGGACCCCTCCGCCTGTTATGAGGCTGCGCGGATCACCGCCCGGGAGCTGCGCCGGGTGGGAATCAACGTGAATTTGGCCCCGGTGATGGACGTGAACTGCAACGGGCAAAACCCGGTGATCGGGGTCCGCAGCTACGGGGACACCCCCCAAAAGGTGCGGGATTTCGCGCTGGAGGCCGTCCGGGGTTATGGGGAGGCGGGCATGCTCTGCTGCGCCAAGCATTTTCCCGGCCATGGGGATACCCACCTGGACTCCCACCTGGCCTTGCCCACTGTGGACAAGCCCCGGGAGGAGCTGGAGCGGATGGAGCTGCTGCCCTTTCGGGAGGCGGTAAAGGCGGGGATTCCGGCCATCATGAGCGCCCACATCCTCTTTCCGGCCCTGGAGAAGCAGCGGCTTCCTGCCACCATGTCCCGGGCGATCCTGACGGACCTGCTGCGGGGAGAGATGGGCTTTGAGGGGCTCATCCTCAGCGACGCCATGGAGATGGAGGCCATCAAATCCCACTTTGGCACGCCTAAGGGATGCGTGGCGGCCTTGGGGGCCGGGGTGGACATCGTGTTTGTGTGCCACGACAGGCAGCTGATGGGGGAAAGCGTTGAGGCCGCCTGGCGGGCCTATGAAGAGGGAAGCCTGTCCATGGAAGAGCTGGACGCGTCGGTGGAGCGGATTTTGAAGTGGAAGGGGCGGTTTGCCCAGGAAACCTTTGCCCAGGAAGGCCCCGCCCTTGAGGACCTTCAGGCCCTCCGGGCCCGGAACGCCTCGCTGATGCGCCGCACCTTGACCCCTGTAAACCGAAAGGAAGAACCCCTTCCCTCCTTGGGCAACGCGCCCTTTTGCGTGGGCAGCCTGGCCTACCGCACCACCTTGGCCTCCAGCGTGCCGGACAGCGCCCTGAGCTTTGCCCCCTTTTTGGGGGAGGCTTTGGGGGGTACCTGGCTGGAAACCCCGGTGAGCCCCGATGAGGAGTCCATCGCCCGGGCCGTTCAGGCTGCGGCGGGGGCCAGTAGCATTGTGGTGGGTACCTACAACGGCCATCTGAACCGACAACAAATTGCCTTGGCCAAGGCTCTGGCGGAGGTGGGGCAGGCCCGGGGCATTCCCGTGGTGGCGGTGGCCCTGCGCAACCCCTACGATCTGGCCCTTCTGCCGGAGGGCCTGTACCGGCTGGCGGCTTACGAATACTCCCAAAACAGCCTGTCCGCCCTGGCGGAGGCATTGAAGGAGGGCGCCGCGCCCCAGGGGAGGCTCAGCGTAACGCTATGAAGAGCGGATTCATCATCGGCGCGGATGGAGGGGGCACCGCCACCCGGGCGGTGGTGGAGGACCTGGACACCGGCGCGGTGTACCGGGAGGCTTTTGGCCCTTTGAACCTCACCGGAGCCACCCGGGAGCAGGTGGGCCAAACCCTTCGGGATATGCTGGCCTTCGCGGGGGAGCGGGGCGGGGACCTTGCCGGGTGCCGGGCCCTGTGCCTGGGCTCCGCCGGACCCAGCCATGGGGAGCAGATTGCCTTTCTGGAGGACCGGGTCAGGGCGGAGGGCTACCGGGGGCCCATGAGGGTGGTTCCGGACTTTGAAACCGCCCTGGAGGGTGCGCTGACGGGGGAGCCGGGTATTTTGCTGGTGTCCGGCACGGGCTCGGTGTGCTATGGGAAAACAGCCGACGGAGAACAGGCCCGGGCCGGAGGCTGGGGGCACCTCATTGGCGATGAGGGCAGCGGCTACGCCATTGGCCGGGATATCCTGGCGGCGGCGGCCCGGGCCATGGACGGCTGGGAGCCGGAGCAGGGCATGGCGGCCCTTTTGGAGGAACGGGCGGGGATCGGCAGCCGGGAGGCGCTGACCGCCCATGTGTACCACTCCCGGCACAGCAAGGCGGACATCGCGGCCTTTGCGCCCCTGCTGGGGGAGGCCCTGGCCCGGGGGGAGGCGGCGGGGGAGGCCATCGCGGACAAGGCGGCCCGGGCCTTGGGGGAGCTGGTGGTTTGCGTGGCCCAAAAGCTGGGCATGGGCACGGGGCTTGTGGCCTTCTCCGGGAGCATTTTGGAGCGCATGGCCCCTGTGCGGGACAGGCTGAGGGCCTTGCTACAGGAAAGGCTTCCGGGGCTTACCCTGGAACCGGCCAGGCAGGACGCGGCCTATGGGGCGCTGCTGCTGGCCCGCAAAATGGAAAAGGGAGGCGGATAACATGGCGGATATGTTGGTGAACCTGCTGAGGCTGCCAAGCTACGAGGCGCTTTGCAAGCGCCTGGAGCAGGAGGAAAAGGTGGAGATTTTCCGGGCCATGGCCCCGGACAAGCACCGGGTGGTGGACTGGGTGCGGGAGCATTCCAACCCCAGCGCCGCCGGCGAATGCGACGTTTGCTTTGCCCATACCCCGGTCAGCTGCTTTGTGGCGGTGCGGGGCAAGGAGATTCTGGGCTACGCCTGCTACGACGCCACGGCCCCCAACTTCTTCGGCCCCACCCGGGTGCTGGACAGCGAGCAGGGCAAGGGCATCGGCAAGGCGCTGCTGCTGAAAAGCCTGTGGGCCCAGCGGGAGGCGGGGTATGTGTACGCCGTCATCGGCGGCGTGGGCCCGGCGGAGTTTTACCAAAAGTCCGTGGGAGCCGTGATGATTGAGGATTCCACCCCCGGGATATATCAAAACTTTCTGGGCCGGAGGCTAAGGGAGGAGTAAGGCTTGCTGGAAAGGCTGGAGCGGATTCTTCGCAAGGAAACCAGGCTCTGCGCCGGGGTGATGTCCGGCACGTCCCTGGATGGCATTGACGTGGCCCTGTGTAGGCTTCGGGGCCATTCCGGGGCCACGGAGTGTACTTTGCTGGCCTTTCACACCTGGCCCTATACCCCGCAGGAACGGGCGTGGCTGCTGGCGGCCTGCTCCCCGGATACGGGCACGGTGCAATCCGTCTGCGAAATCAACAAATGGCTGGGCCTGCGCATCGGCCAAGCGGTACTGGATACCCTGGAGCGGGCGGGGCTGGAGCCCGGGGAGCTGGACTTTGTGTCCTCCCATGGGCAGACGGTGTTCCATATGCCCGAAGCAAAGGCCACCTTGCAGCTGGGGGAGCTGGCGGACATCGCCGCTGTTACCGGGGCGCTGACCGTGGGGGATTTTCGCCCCTCGGACATGGCCTATGGGGGAGAAGGCGCGCCCTTGATCCCCTTTGTGGATTTTCTGCTGTATCAAAGCCCGGACAAGGGGCGGCTGATGATTAACATCGGCGGCATTGCCAATCTTACCGCCTTGCCGGCGGGGGGGGCCCTGGCCCAGGTGCTGGCCTTTGACACGGGCCCCGGCAATGTGCTGGCGGATCATTTGATGAGCCTCCATTCCGGCGGAGCCCGGGCCTATGACGAAAACGGAGCCACCGCCGCCTGGGGAAGAGTCCGGGAGGATTTCCTGGAGCAGATGAGGCGGGAGGACCCCTTTTTGGAGCGGAAGCCCCCCAAGAGCACGGGCCGGGAGCAGTATACCTTGGAATACGCCAAAACCCTGATGGCGCGGGGTGCGGATCAAAACATGCCCTTTGAGGACTTGATGGCCACTGTCACGGATTATACGGCCTTGGCTTTGGCGGAGGCGGTGAAACGCTTTGTGCCCTTTGCCATCCAGGAGGTCTATGCCAGCGGCGGCGGCATCCATAACCGGTTTCTGATGGATCGGCTGGCCCAAAGGCTACAGCGGCCCCTCTGGCAGACGGGGGAGCTGGGCATGAACCCGGACGCCAAGGAGGCCGTAGCCTTTGCTTTGCTGGGGAACCAGTTCCTGTTTGGGATGCCCAACAACGCCCCCAAGGCCACCGGGGCTCACCGGCCCGTGGTGATGGGCAAGCTGGCCTTGCCCTCCCCGGAAGGCGTCGGCTGAGACCCCGGGAAGGAAAACCGCCGGACAGGAAACCCCGCCTTCCCCGCGCCCCGCTTCCGGCATGAAGAAGCGGGGTTTTTCATATCTTGAGAAAGATATCAATAAGGGGGCGGGGCTGTTGCTGGGGGCCATCTGGGGCGGCATGATTCTGATCTCCATCATATATGGCTTGGCCTCCGGCAACGTGGGGCTGCTGCTGCCAGGAGCCTTGGCCGGGGCGGCGGACGCGGTTTCCCTGAGCCTCAAGCTCCTGGCGGGGTATCTGTTTTTCTGCGGCATGATTGAAATTGTCAAGGCCCTGGGGGTGCCCCAAAAGCTCAGCAAGGCGCTGTCGCCCCTGCTGAGACTGCTATTTCCCGCCGTAACAAGGCAGGACACCCGGGAGGCCATCGTGCTGAACTTCTCCGCCAACCTCCTGGGCCTGGGCAATGCCGCCACCCCCATGGGCATCGCCGCCATGGAGCGCATGGAGGAGGAGCGCCGGGACAACGGGGCGGTGCTTCATGGGATGTATATGTTTCTGGTGATCAACAGCACCAGCCTTCAGCTGCTGCCCACCACGGTGATCGCCCTGCGGGCGGCGGCGGGGTCCGACACGCCGGAGGCGGTGCTGCTGCCCACCTTGGCCTGTACGGCCCTTTCCACTGTGGTGGGGGTGGGCAGCGCTTTGCTTTGCGCCAGAGGGACGCGGCTTGGCCCCAAGGACCAGGCCGCCCGGAAGGGATAGGCCATGCGGCTGATTCAGGTATTGCTGATTCCCCTGCTGCTGTTTTGGGTGCTGGCCTCGGCGGCCTGGAAGCGCCTGCCCGTCTATGATTTGTTCCTGGAGGGATGCAAGGAAGGGATCCAGGTGGCCCTGCGGGTGCTGCCCAACCTGGCGGCCATGCTGGTGGCTTTGGGGATGTTCCGGGTGTCCGGCTGCCTGGAGGCCTTGACCCAGCTTTGCGCCCCGGTGTTCGGGCTGCTGGGGCTGCCCCCGGAGATCGCGCCCCTGGCTATGATGCGGCCCCTCAGCGGCTCCGCCTCCTTGGGCATGGTGGAGCAGCTTTTGACCCGCTACGGCCCGGACAGCCGGGTGGGCCTGGTGGCCTCCACCGTCATGGGCAGCAGCGAAACCATCTTCTACACCGTCTGCGTGTACCTGGGGGCGGTGCGGCAGAAGAAATCCGGCTATGCCATTCCCTGCGCGCTGCTGGGGGCCCTGGCGGCCATGCTGCTGGCGGGGGCGCTGTACTGACGTTTTTTCCTTGCAAACAGGGGCTTTTGCTTGACAACTGGCCGATTTTGGGTATAATAGCGGTACAACTTCATCAGGGCAATGAACGGGAGAGTAAGGGCTCGGGTCCGCCAAAGAGAGCCACGGCAGGTGAGAGGTGGCGCGGAGACAGCCGTGAACATGGCCCGGGAGCCTTTCCGCCCGATAGGTAGGGCGGAACGGAGGGCGCCGATATCCGCTGACGATACCTTGTATCAGAGAAACAAACCAGGGTGGTACCGCGGGCTCGGCTCGCCCCTTTGAAGTGGGGGCGGGCTTTTGATTTTGGAAGGAGAGAAATCCATGGCAGAGAAGAAAACATTTTATATCACCACGCCGATTTACTATCCCAGCGACAGTCTGCACATCGGCCACGCCTATTGCAGCGTAGCCACGGACACCTTGGCCCGCTTCCACAAGCAGCAGGGGGAGGACACCTACTTCCTCACCGGCACGGACGAGCACGGCCAGAAGATCGAGCGCAAGGCGGCTCAAAAGGGCGTGACGCCCCAGGCCTATGTGGACGAGATCGTCAGGGGCATCAAGGAGCTGTGGAAGCTGATGGACGTGGAGTATGACGACTTCATCCGCACCTCCGAGCACCGGCACGCCGTGGTGGTGCAGAAGATTTTCCGCCAGCTCTACG
>JARKQO010000173.1 GCA_029974855.1 Eubacteriales bacterium | reverse complement strand
GGGCGCCAGAAAGCCTTCGTCCCCGGAGTAGGGCGTATAGTTACGGACGATGAAGTCCCGCACGTTGATATCGAATACCCACTTTCCCTCTTGAAACATGCTGATCCTCCCTGCTTTGCGCAATACCCGCTTGATGGCAATACCAGTTAGCCTGGCACAACTCCAGTATAGCATGCGCCGGGGGCCCCTGTCTATCCGAGGGTTTTGGTTGAAATTTGGGCGGAATGGATAAGGCTGGGGAAGGGAAAGGGAAAAACTTGTTCCACCGCCATGGGCAAGGCCCATTCTTTCATGGCTGCGATCTCCCCTTGCCAAGATAGTCGTTCCATGATATCATTTGACTATGAAAGGGGGCGTGAACATGGACATCATTCGTCCATCCGCGGACCTGCGGAACCGATATGCCGAAATCGCCAAAACCTGCCGGGAAACGCGAAAGCCCGTTTACATCACCGTCAACGGACGGGGTGATACGGTATTGCTTGGCATTGCCCAATACGAACAGATGAAAAGCGAGCTGGAGCTTTTGAAAATGCTGGCCCAAGGGGAGGAAGACGTGGCCCAGGGGCGCGTCGCGCCTGTGGAGGACACCTTTTCCGGCCTTCGTGAAAGCCTGATGTCGAGGAAAGGCAAATGAGCTATCGGCTTTTGCGAACAGATCAGTTCAACGACCAGCTGAACGACATCCTCCAATACATCGCCAACGATTCCGGCGATGTGGACATGGCCTTGCATTGCCTGGACGAGATCGAACAAGCCATTCTCAGGCTCCGGGATTTCCCCGAAAGCGGAAGCGTCCCCAGGTATTCGCTGCTGAAAAAGCAAGGCTACCGCGTTTTGATGGTGAGCCGTTCCCTGGTTTTCCACAAAGTGGACAAAGTCAAAAAATCGGTTGTTTTCTATGCCATTGTGGATGGGCGCAGGGAATACCTGGCTTTGGTTTGAATTCCTGTCCGCAAAAAAATAATGCAAACTGTATTGACACCGGGGATTTTTTATGGTACCTTTCACCTATGAAATCGTTACCGATATCGTTACCGACCCGGTTTCGGCCATAAGCTTGGGAAGTGTGGGGACGCTGGTATGAATACCATCAAGGAGATCGCCCGGCTGGCTGGGGTATCCCCGGCCACGGTGTCCCGGGTGCTCAACGAGAAGCCCGATGTGAATAAGGAAACCCGCAGCGCGGTCCTCAAGATCATCGAGGAGATGCGCTATACCCCCAACGCCAACGCCAAGAACCTGAAAACCATCGCCACCAACTTCATCTGCGTCATCGTGAAGGGCATCGGCAACCTGTTCTTGCTGGGCATTATGGAATCCATGCAAGGCCTTATTGAAAAGGAAGGGTACGTGCCCTACATCCATTACATCGACGAGGCGGACGACGAGGTGCTGGCCGCCAAGCAGCTGAAGATCGAAAAGAAGCCCCGGGGCTTCATCTTCCTGGGGGGCAGCGCAGCCAACCGCCGGGAGGAGCTGAAGCTGCTGTTTTCCCCGGCTGTGTTCGCCGCCGCCGACGCCCGGGATGTAAAGCTGCCCAACGTGTCCTCCGTGTCCGTGGACGACCGGAAAAGCGCCCAAATGGCGGTGGACGAGCTGCTGCGCCGGGGGCACCGGCAAATGGCGGTGCTGGGGGGCAGCCTGCTGGCCCCGGACTTGGTGGCCAGCCGCTACCAGGGGGTGCTGGACAGCTTTGGGGCCCATGGCCTCACCTTCGCCCGGGAGCGCTACTTTGAATGCAAGTTCTCCTTGGGCAGCGCCTACCGGGCCACCAACCGCCTGCTGGACAGCGGCCTTCCCATCACCGCCTTGTTTTGCATGTCCGACATCATGGCCATCGGGGCCGCCAAGGCCATCCATGACCGGGGCCTGTCCATTCCCGGGGATATTTCCCTCATCGGCTTTGACGGGCTGGAGTTCAGCCGCTTCTATACCCCCTCCCTTGCCACGGTGCGGCAGCCGGCCCAGGAGATCGCCCAAAAAAGCGTGGAGGCCCTGGGCAGCCTCATCCAGGGGGAGCCCCCCCGGCATATCACGGTCCAGACCGAGCTGCTGCTGGGCCAGTCCATTTCCACAGGGTATCGGTCGGAGTGATCTCCGATGATATAAAACACCACAAAGAAAGAAGGTACTCTCATGCGTAAACTCCTCAGTCTGCTCCTATGCGCGGTGCTGCTGGCGGGCCTTGCGGCCCCCGCCCTGGCCGAGACGGCCACGCTGAAGGTCTGGGGTTCCCAGGATGACCAGGCCATGCTCCAGGAAATGGTGGACGCTTTCAAGGCCGCCAACCCCGACAAGGACCTGGACATCACCTTGGGCGTGGTGGGCGAGCCTGACGCCCGGGCCCGCTACGCGGAAGACCCCGCCGCCGCCGCCGACGTGTTCGCCTTCCCCAACGACCAGCTCTATGACCTGGTGAACGCCGGCTCTTTGTACGAAGTGACCCTCAACAAGGACGCCCTCATCGCCGCCAACGGCGCGGGCTCCACCCTGGCCGCCTCCGTGGGCGACGCCCTCTACGCCTATCCCATGACCGCCGACAACGGCTACTTCCTCTACTACGACAAGTCCGTCATCAGCGAGGAAGCTGTGCAGTCTTTGGACGGCATTTTGGCCGCCTGCGACGCCGCCGGCAAGAAGATGTTCATGGATTTGTCCAACGGCTGGTACATCGCCTCCTTCTTCCTGGGCGCCGGCTGCACCCTCACCATTGAGGAAGGCAAGCAGCTGTGCGACTTCAACAACGAGAAGGGCCTGGCCGCCGCCGAGGCCATCAAGGCCTTCGCCGCCCATCCCGCCTTCCTCACCGGGGACGACGCGGTGCTCACCGGCTCCTTTGGGGAAATCATCGCCGCAGGCGTGTCCGGCATGTGGAACGCCGCCGCCATCAAGGAAAAGCTGGGCGACAACTTTGCCGCCACCAAGCTGCCCACCTTCACCCTGAACGGGGAGCAGGTGCAGATGTCCTCCTTCGCGGGCTACAAGCTCATCGGCGTCAACTCCCTGACCCAGTACCCCCTGGAGGCCATGGCCCTGGCCGAGTGGCTCACCAACGAGGAGAACCAGCTGAAGCGCTTTGCCATGCGCGAAGCGGGCCCCTCCAACATCAACGCCGCCGCCTCCGATGCCGTGAAGGCCAACGTGCCGCTGGCCGCCCTGGCGTACCAGGGCCAGTTCGCCACCTCCCAGAAGGACGTGCTGGGCAACTACTGGACCCCCGCCGAGGCCTTTGGGGCCGCCATGGAAGCCAAGGATTACTCCATGCCCCTCCAGGAGATGCTGGACGTGCTGGTGCAGCAGGTAACCGCCGAGTAAGCAAGGAACCGATGCGTGCGCGGGAGGGGCTTGGCCCCTCCCGCCCTTGGTAAACAGGAAAGTCTCTGGAAAGCGGGGTGGGTAGGATGGTGGGCGCACAGCCCGTAAAAAAGCCGCGCCAGCGCCGGGAAAACGCGCTGCGCCGCGAAATGAAGGCCTTTGGAGACATGGTGAAAAACAGCGACTGGCTTACGCGGCTCAGCTTTGTCCTCTTCGGCGCGGGCTGCTTCCTTCGGGGCCAGGTGGTCAAGGGACTGCTGTTTCTGGCTACGGAGCTGTTGTACATTTACTACATGCTGGTGTCCGGCTGGGGCTATCTGAAAATGCTTCCCACCTTGGGGGAGGCGGCCATGAAAAAGGTCTTCGACGAGTCCGTGGGCATCTACCGCAATACCCCCGGGGACAACTCCCTGCTGATCCTTCTGTTTGGCATGATGGCCGTGTTCATGACGGTGTTCATCCTGGCGATGGCGGTGAAAAGCTTCAAGGCCGCCTACCTGGGGCAGCAGCGGCAAGAGGCGGGCAAGGCCCAGCCCCGGTTCCTGGGGGAAATCCGTTCCCTGGACCACGAAAACCTCCACAAAACGCTGCTGACCTTGCCCATGCTGGCTTTGTTCCTGTTTACGGTGCTGCCCCTGGTGTTCATGATCCTCATGGCCTTTACCAACTTCGACAAGGCCCACCAGCCCCCGGGGAACCTGTTCACCTGGGTGGGCTTCCAAAACTTCCGGGACGTGTTCTGGCAAAACCCCCAGAAGTCCACCACCTTCCTGTCTTTGTTCGCCTGGACCATGACCTGGGCCTTTGTGGCCACCTTCTCCTGCTATTTTGGCGGCGTCCTGGTGGCGCTGCTGATCAATAAAAAATCCATCAAGCTGAAAAAGATGTGGCGCACGATGTTCGTGATGTCCATCGCGGTGCCCCAGTTCGTGTCGCTGATGCTGCTGGGCCGCATCCTCCAGGACTTGGGGGCCCTGAACGTGCTGCTGGGGAAGCTGGGCATCACCCAGGAGCCGGTGCGCTTCCTCACCAACGGCAACCTGGCGCGGATCACGGTGCTGGTGGCGAACCTCTGGGTGGGCATTCCCTACACCATGCTCTCCACCACGGGCATCCTCATGAACATCCCCCAGGAGATGTACGAAAGCGCCCGGATCGACGGGGCCAACGCGGTGCAGACCTTCTTCAAGATCACGCTGCCCCATATGCTCTTTGTGACCTCCCCGGCGCTGATCACCGCCTTTGTGGAAAACATCAACAACTTCAACGTGATCTACTTCCTCACCGCCGGCAACCCCTATACCCTGGACTACTTCCAGGCGGGCAAGACGGATTTGCTGGTGACCTGGCTGTACAAGCTCACCGTGAACGACCAGAACTACTCTTTGGCCTCCACCATCGGCATTTTGGTGTTTGTGATCACGGCCTCCTTCTCCCTGATTTTCTATAACCAGACTTCCTCCGTGAAGAGGGGAGGGGATTTCTCATGACAAACAGCATGCGCCCCGCGCGGAAAAAGAGGCTCCCTCCGGCGGACATCGGCATCTACGTGCTGCTGACAGTGGTATGCTTCTTCTGGGTTTTGCCCTTGGGCTGGCTGGTGCTGAACTCCCTACGGGGGGAGGGGGGCGCGTACACCACCTATCTGCTCCCCAAAACCCTCACCTTCAGCAACTTTACCCGCCTGTTTACCGAAACCCAGCAGTTCAACTACCCCCGGTGGTTTCTCAACACCCTTATCGTGGCCGTGGGCAGCTGCCTGCTTTCCACCCTGTACGTGCTGATGCTGAGCCACGCCTTCTCCAGGCTGCGCTTTGCCACCCGCACTTTGGCCATGAACGTGATTCTGGTGCTGGGCATGTTCCCGGGCTTCATGTCCATGATCGCGGTGTACCACATCCTCAAGGCCTTTGGGCTCAGCCAGTCCCTGGTGTCGCTGATGCTGGTGTACTCCGGGGGCTCCATCATGAAATACTACATCACCAAGGGCTTTTTCGACACCGTGCCCAGAACCTTGGACGAGGCCGCCGCCATCGACGGGGCCACCCAGGGGCAGATTTTGCGCAAGATCATTTTGCCCCTGTCCAAGCCCATCATCACCTACACGGTGCTCACCTCCTTTTTGGCCCCCTGGGGGGATTTCATCTTCGCCAGCGTCATCATGAAGGACAACTACAACAGCTACACCATCGCCGTGGGCCTGTACCGCATGCTGGAGCGGGAAAACCTGGACGCGTACTTCACCCGCTTCTGCGCCGGGGCGGTGCTGATTGCCATTCCCATCATGCTGCTGTTCATCAAGATGCAGCGCTACTATGTGGAAGGGGTCACCGGCGGCTCGGTGAAGGGATAGGCCATGAAAAAGATGCTCTCCTTGCTTTGCGCCCTGTGCCTGGCCCCGGGGCTGGCGGCCCAGGCAGCCCAGGCCCAGCCCCGGGATTACTATGAGATTTTCGTGCCCTCCTACTACGACGTGGACGGGGACGGCTGCGGGGACTTGCGGGGCATTGCCCAAAAGCTGCCGGAGCTGGCGGACTTGGGCGTCTCCGGCCTGTGGCTGACGCCGGTGCATCCCTCTCCCTCCTACCACAAGTACGACGTCACCGATTACTACGCCATCGACCCCGCCTACGGGACTTTGGCCGATTTCCGGGCCCTGGCAGCGGAGCTGAGGGCCCGGGACATGGCCCTGCTGCTGGATTTGGTGGTGAACCATACCTCCGATGAGCATCCTTGGTTCCAAAAGGCGGTGGCCGGGGAGCAGCCCTACCGGGACTACTACCACTTCTTCCAGGAGCCGGGCACAGACCGCCATGCCTTGCCGGACGGCACTTACTACGAGGGGGTGTTCGGCCCCCACATGCCGGATCTGAACCTGGGCAATCCTAACCTGGTGGAGGAAGTGTTCGCCATCGCTCAGTTTTGGCTGGACCAGGGGGCCACAGGTTTCCGGCTGGACGCGGTGCTCCATTATGAGGAAAACGACACGGCCTTTAACAACGCCTTTGTGAATAAGCTCAAGGACCGCTTTCCCCAGGTCTTTTTTGTGGGAGAGGTGTGGGCGGACGCGGGCACCCTGAGCCGCTACTCCGAAAGCGGCATCGACCGCCTGCTGACCGACCCCTTCGCCACCCCGGCCGGGGCTTGGGCAAAAGCCATCCAGGGGGGCAAGGGCCAGGCCCTGGCTGGGAAGATCGC
>JARKQO010000154.1 GCA_029974855.1 Eubacteriales bacterium | reverse complement strand
GCGCACCAACTCCGCCGTCAGCGACATCCGGCTGCTGCTGCCGGACAACCGGCCCCTCACCATCAGCAACGTCAACAAAACCCCCACGGCGGACGGCATCCTCTGGCAGCTGGCTGTGGATTTCAAGGAACCCTTTGAGGGGGATATCTCGGCCTTCCTGCGCTACGACGCCAGCGTATGGGCCGACGGGGGCCTCAACTGCACTGTGGCTGTGAAGGCGCCCTAAAGAAACTTCAGTTCATTGAATGCTCCAAAAACAGGGGCTGTTGCGTGGCGAAATCCGCAACAGCCCCTTTGCCATGGTCCTATTCGTACTCCAAGGCTTCCCGCAGGGCGTCCTTGGCCCGCTGCTCCAGCTTGGATACCTGGGCTTGAGAGACGCGAAGCATCCGGGCCGTGTCCGCCTGGGTATGGCTGTGAAGAAACCGCAGATGGATCAGCCTGGGCAGGGGACTGGGGAGCCGGGCGATCACGTCCAGCAGCAGCAGGTAGTCCACAAACCGCTCCGCGCCCCGGTCCGGCAAGGAGGCGGCCTTTTCCCGGGCATCCTCCCAGCCCGCCTCCCGCAGGGTTTCCATCCGGCGGCGGGCGGCGATGGCCGCCCCCAGCTCCTCCGGGGGCAGGCCCATTTCCCCCGCCAGTTCCTCCAAGGTGGGTTCCCGCTCCATGCGCCGCAAAAAGGCCCCCCGCAGAAGCGAGGCCTGCCGCAGCAGCTCCCGCTGGGTCCGGGGCACGTGCATGGGGTCCCCCTTTTCGCAGGCCCGCCGCAGATCGTGCAGCAGGCAGGGAACCGCGTAGGTGGAAAAGCAGACCCCCTTGCGGGGGTCAAAGCGGGCGGCGGCGGCCACCAAGGAGAGGGTGGCCTCCCGCAGGAGCTCCGCGTACTCCAGCCCATGGCGAAAAAAGCGCTTGGCGCACAGATGGGCCAGCCCCATGTGCTCCTGCGCGTTCACGGCCAGCACCGCCCCCGGGCCCTCCATGGCCTTACCCGATCTCGTCCAGGATCCGCTCCTGGCGCAGGCCCACCTCGCCCAGGATGTATTTGCGCATGGTGACGGTGGTGCCCTGCCCCGGCGCGCTGTCCACCTCCACCGCGTCCATGAAGGTCTGCATCACGCAAAAGCCCATGCCGCTGCGCTCGCCCCCCTCCCCGGTGGAGTAAAAGGGCTGCATGGCCTGCTTCACGTCCACGATGCCGCAGCCCTCGTCCCGGATGGACACCGTCAGCACATGGCGCTGGTCGTACTCCGCCCGGAGGTATACCATGGGCCCCTTGCCCTGGGGCCAATCCCGGTAGCCGTGGATGATGGCGTTGGTCACCGCCTCGCTGACCGCGGTTTTGATGTCCGCCATTTCCGGCAAGGTAGGGCTCAGCTGCACCGCGAAGGCCGCCACCGCCACCCGGGCAAAGCTTTCGTTTTGCGGGCAGGCCAAAAAGTTCAGTTCCATGCGGTTGTTCATTCGCTTTGCCCTCCTTTGGGGTCGTCCAGCACGGTGATCACCCGGTGCATGCCGGTAAGGCGGAACAGCTTGGCAATGGGGGGCTGCATGTTTTTCACCGCCAGGCTGCCGCCCCGGGCTTGCATGATGCGCAGGCGGCCCAACAGCACCCCGATGCCGGAGGAATCCATAAAGGTCAGGTTCCCCATGTCCAGCACCAGATGAATAATGGTGGGATCCTGGAGGATCTCGTCCAGCTGGGCGCGTATCTGCGGGGCCGTGTAATGGTCCAGCTCCCCCGCCAATACCACCGTGACCCGGTCCTGGAGGGATTTGGCTTGTTGCATACGGCGTCCTCCCCTTGCTGTGAATCTTTCCCGTACAGGGTTCGTGTAGGCGTCACCCCTATCCTTTGCCGAAATTTGGGAGTTTATGCGGAAAATCTTAAAATCGTTCGACTGGAAACACCAGCTTTTGCAACGGAAGAAAGACCTGGCGGTTTTGGGATAGGTTGACAAGCTTTTGTCGAGTCTATATAATGAAAATGTTGGAGATGTCCGTCTGTTTATGAGCTTCATCGCCCATAGCAAATGACCGTATAGCAGTCACGCGGATGGCTTTCATCATGACTATTTTTAGGAGGGACTCTCAATGGCAACCAAGATGACTGTTGATGGCAACACCGCTGTTAGCCACGTCGCGTATGCGTTTAGCGATGTGGCGGCCATTTACCCCATCACCCCTTCATCTCCCATGGCGGAAGTGGTGGACGAGTGGGCCGCGAAAGGAGCCAAAAATCTTTTCGGCCAAACCGTTCATGTGAGCGAGATGCAGAGTGAAGCCGGCGCGGCCGGCGCGGTACACGGCAGCCTGGCGGCGGGTGCGCTGACCACCACCTTCACCGCCAGCCAGGGGTTGCTGCTGATGATCCCCAATATGTATAAAATCAGCGGCGAGCTGCTGCCCTGCGTGTTCCACGTCAGCGCCCGGGCCCTGGCGGCCCACGCCCTTTCCATCTTCGGGGACCACAGCGACGTCATGAGCTGCCGCCAGACCGGCTTTGCCATGCTGTCCAGCAACAGCGTCCAGGAAGCCATGGACATGAGCCTGGTGGCCCATTTGTCCACGTTGGAAACCAGCGTGCCCTTCGTGCACTTCTTCGACGGCTTCCGCACCAGCCACGAAGTCCAGAAGATCGACGCGGTGGACTACAAGGACATCGAGCCCTTGGTACCCTGGGACAAGGTAAAGGCCTTCCGGGCCCGGGCCCTGAACCCCGAGCATCCCCACCAGGCGGGCACCGCCCAGAACCCGGACGTCTACTTCCAGAACCGGGAAGCAGCCAACAAGTTCTACACCGCTGCCCCGGCCATGGTGGCCGAGGTGATGAAGAAGGTGTCCAAGCTTGTGGGCCGCTCCTACGAGCTGTTCAACTACGTGGGTGCTCCCGACGCGGACAAGGTCGTCATCGCCATGGGCAGCAGCTGCGAAACCATTGAGGAGACCATCAATTTGCTCAACAAGCAGGGCGCCAAGCTGGGCCTGATCAAGGTCCGCCTGTACCGCCCCTTCAGCGCGGAGCACTTCCTCTCCGCCATCCCCGCCGGCTGCAAGCAGATCACCGTGCTGGACCGCACCAAGGAGCCCGGCAGCCTGGGCGAGCCCCTGTACATTGACGTTTGCACCGCTTTGATGGAAGCGGGCCGGGGCAACATCCAGGTGCTGGGCGGCCGCTACGGCCTGGGCAGCAAGGAGTTCACTCCCACCATGGTAAAGGCCGTGTACGACAACATGGACGGCGAGAAGAAGAACCACTTCACCGTGGGCATCGTGGACGACGTGACCGGCATCAGCCTTCCCCTGGGAGAGCAGGTCATCGCCGCCCCCGAGGGCACCGTGTGCTGCAAGTTCTACGGCCTGGGCTCCGACGGCACCGTGGGCGCCAACAAGAACAGCATCAAGATCATCGGCGACCATACGGACATGTACGCCCAGGGCTACTTTTCCTACGACTCCAAGAAGTCCGGCGGCATCACCGTGAGCCACCTGCGCTTTGGCAAGGCCCCCATCCAGAGCACCTACCTCATCGACTCCGCGGATTTCATCGCCTGCCACAACCAGAGCTATGTGACCCGCTATGACATGGTCTCCTGCTTAAAGGAAGGCGGCGTGTTCCTGCTGAACAGCCAGTGGTCCGTCCAGGAGATGGAGGAGCAGCTTCCCGCCGCCATGAAGCGCCTGTTAGCCAAGAGAAAGGCCCGCTTCTACAACATCAACGCCGTGGATTTGGCCCTGAAGGTGGGCATGGGCAACCGCATCAACACCATCATGCAGGCCGCCTTCTTCAAGCTGGCCCAGGTGATCCCCTACGAGCAGGCCGACCAGTACATGAAGGACTATGCCAAGAAGACCTATGGCAGCAAGGGCGACGCCATCGTCAAGAAGAACTGGGACGCCATCGACATCGCCATCAGCGGCCTGGAGAAGATCGACGTGCCCGCCCAGTGGGCCAACGCCACCACCGGCGCGGATCCCGTGAAGGTGAAGAGCACCCCCTACTTTGAGGAGTTCGTGGCCCCCATTTTGGCCCAGGAGGGGGATTGCCTCCCCGTCAGCGCCTTTGATCCCAGCGGAGTGGTTCCCACCGGTACCACCAAGTACGAGAAGCGCGGCATCGCCATTACCACCCCCAAGTGGCTGGAGAACAACTGCATCCAGTGCAACAACTGCTCGCTGGTCTGCCCCCACGCGGTGATCCGGGCCATCTACAGCGATGAGGAATACACCAAGAAGGCCCCCGAGGGCTACGTCACCAAGGACGCTACCGGCAAGGAGTTTGCGGGCCTCAAGTACCGCATCCAGATCAGCCCCCTGGATTGCACCGGCTGCGGCAATTGCGTCCAGGTCTGCCCCGCCAAGGAGAAGGCTTTGGTGATGCGCCCCCTGGCCGAGCGGGTGGCCGAGGAAGAGAAGAACTGGGAGTTCGCCATGACCGTGCCCGAGGTGAAGGGTCTGGAGAACGTGTCCAGCGTGAAGAACAGCCAGGCCCTCAAGCCCCTGTTCGAGTTCAGCGGCGCCTGCGCCGGCTGCGGCGAGACCCCCTATGTGAAGCTGGTGTCCCAGCTCTTTGGGGACCGGATGATCGTGGCCAACGCCACGGGCTGCTCCTCCATCTACGGCGGCAGCGCCCCCACCTGCCCCTACACCGTCAACGACGAGGGCAAGGGTCCCGCCTGGGCCAACAGCCTTTTTGAGGACAACGCCGAGTTCGGCTTCGGCATGAACCTGGCCTACAGGCAGCGCCGGGATAAGCTGGCCGATACCGTCCGGGCTCTCATCGCCGTGGACTATGCCCAGGAGGCCATCAAGACCGCCGGGGCGGAGTGGCTGGAGAAGATGGACAATGCCCGGGGCAGCAAGGAAGCCGGCGTGAAGCTGGTGGAAGCCTGCCACGAGGGCGTGGACCTCTCCGGTACCGAATGGGAGGCCGATTGGCTGAAAAATGGCAAGAAGTGCGACTGCGAGGCCTGCACCTTGGCCCGGGAGGTCATTGAAAACGCGGACCTGCTGGTGAAGAAGTCCTTCTGGATCATCGGCGGCGACGGCTGGGCCTATGACATCGGCTTCGGCGGCGTGGACCACGTGCTGGCCCAGAACCAGGACGTGAACATTCTGGTGCTGGATACCGAGGTGTACTCCAATACCGGCGGCCAGTCCTCCAAGGCCACCCCCACCGGCTCCATCGCCAAGTTTGCCGCCGCCGGCAAGCGCACCAAGAAGAAGGACCTGGGCATGATGGCCATGAGCTATGGCTACGTGTACGTGGCCAGCGTGTCCATGGGCGCCAACGCCGCCCAGCTGATCAAGGCCGTCACCGAGGCGGAAGCCTACCCCGGCCCCTCCATCATCATCGCCTATTCCCCCTGCATCAACCACGGCATCAACATGGGCCTGAGCCAGCTGGAGGCCAAGAAGGCTGTGGAATGCGGCTACTGGCCCCTGTACCGGTACAACCCGGCGCTGGCCGACCAGGGCAAGAACCCCTTCACCCTGGACAGCAAGGAGCCCGCCGGCGACTACCAGGCCTTCATCGGCAGCGAAGTCCGCTACGCCTCCTTGGCCAAGCTGTTCCCCGACGCGGCCCAGGAGCTCTTCGCCAAGAACGAGCAGGACGCCAAGGAGAAGTACGCCACCTACAAGAAGCTGGCGGAATAACCAGGGTGCAAGGGGCTTTGCCCCTTTCATCCCCACCAGGGGCTTTGCCCCTGGACCCCACCAAAGGGACCAGTCCCTTTGGAAACCCGGCACTATCACCCGTTCCCCGGCGCGTATGCGTCGGGGAATTATTATGCACCATGCCACTTGGCGCATTTTGCCGCAATATGGTATAATAAGCATGTTTTCAACCGTATTCTCAAAGCCATCCTCTGGCAGGCGGTATTGTATCAATGAAGGCAAAACAATCCACCACAAATCTGTTGCGCCTGATCGCGGGAGCGCCGTCCTTGAGTCACGTGTTACGCGTCAAGCAGAGAGAGCTTACGCTGCCGCAGCACCTCCAATCCCTCCTGGAGGTCTCTGGCCTGTCCATCCCCGTCCTGATGCGGCAGACGCTGATCAGCAAACCCTTTCTGTATCAAATCTTCGGGGGTATACGCAAGCCTGGCCGGAATGTTTTGTTGCGGCTGGCCTTTGCCATGGGGGTTTCCCTGGAGGAAACCCAACGGCTGCTGACGGTAGCCCGACGTTGCGTGCTCTACCCCCGGATACGCCGGGACGCGGCGTTGATTTTTATGCTGGAACACAGCTATACCCTGGCCGAGGCGGACGAGGCGCTCCGCTCCATTGGAGAGCAGCCGCTGCTAAGTGAGATTAGCTAAAAGAGGATATGCCCATGGAAGAATTTGCGGCATACATGGACGCATATGACCGCGCCTTGGAACAGGAGGGAACCGTTCTTCTGGCGGGGCAGCGCTATGCCGTCCGGTCCTTGCTCCGGGACGGGGAGAGCAGCCGGGTATTCCTGCTGGAAGACCCTCAGGGGGAGCCCTCTGTTCTGAAAGTGGCCCAAGGATATCGCAGGCAGTCCCTGCGCGCGGAATATGAATTGCTCTCCCGGATGCGGGAGCCTTGCGTTCCCAGGGGAATTGCCCTGGAGGAGCGGGGGGAGCGGACCTGCCTGCTGAGAACCTATGTGCCAGGGGAAACCCTGGACGCCTATGCCGAGGAGAGGGCTCTGACGGCCTCCCAGGTGGCGGGGTGGGGCCTGAAGGCATGTGATATCATCTCCTTGGTGCATCGGCAGGACCCGCCCATCATCCACCGGGATATCAAGCCCCAGAACTTCATCGTCACGCCGGAGGGTGAATTGGCGCTCATCGACCTGGATAGCTGCCAGAAAAGCGACGTATCCAAAAGCCAGGACTCTTTGCTGCTGGGAACCCTCGCCACCGCCGCGCCGGAGCAGTTCGGGGCGCGACGCAGCGACGAACGCTCCGATGTGTATGGCATCGGAATGCTGATGCTGTACCTGCTCACCAACGATGTGGACCTGGACAGGCTAAAAACCAGCGGCGCGCCCTTTTGGCTCAAGCGGATCATCCGCCGCTGCACCAGCTTCGATCCCGCCCGGCGCTATCCCTCCATCAGGCGGCTGCAAAAGAGCCTCCGCCAGGCGCGGGGATGGGTGCCCCGGTGGTTGGCGCTGTTGCTGCTGCTGGCGCTCTTGGGCGGCGCGGCGGCGGGGGTCAAGGCGCAACTGGACCGCCGGGCCCAGGCCAAAGCCCGGGTGGACGCCCAGCGGGTGTTCATCAACGTCCCTTTGATCGAGCAGGGAGCCGCCTACCAGCTTGGCAAGCAGCCGGGCACCCTTACCCGGGAGGACCTGCGCCAGGTGGAGGCCTTGCTTTTGGGGGGCGATACGCTGTACGACGCCTGGGATGAGGTGCGGTATCTGGGGAAAAGCGAGGGAACCCAACTGATGCTGGAACCGCCCTTTTCCCGCAATGTTCAATGGGGGCCGGTCCGCTACCTGGATGATTTGCGCTTCATGCCCAATGTGCGGCAGTTGGGGCTTTACAAGCAAAAGATCGCGGACATCAGCCTCCTGGAGGGGCTGCCCCTGACCCATCTGGCCTTGGCGGAAAACCCCCTGCGGGATTTTTCCCCGCTATCCACCTTGGAGCAGCTGGAATTCCTGGATTTGAGCGGAACGTATTTCGTGGACTCCTCCCTTTTGGCCTCCTGCACCCGGATCAAAGCCCTGCGCCTTCTGAATACCTCCGTCCAAGACCTGACCCCCCTCAAGGAGCTTCCCCTGGAGGAGCTGTTTGCCGACTATGAAGCCCTGGGGCGTAGCGGCCAGGCTTTGGATTTATTTGGCGGGCTGCGCCGCCTGAAAATCACGGGCCTTCCTCTGGCCGCCCTGTCCGCCGTGGACCGCCGGAAAGGCCTGGAGGAGCTTCAGCTGCCCGAATACCCAGGCTATACCCTGGAACCCCTGCGTGATCTGCAATCCCTTCAAAGGCTCTATATTCCCAGGGGGCAGCTCCGATCCCTGCAGGGAGCCGAGAAGCTGACCTCCCTGCGGACGCTGGTGATGGATGGCAGCGGGGTGTCTGATCTGTCGCCGCTATATGGGCTGCCCTATCTGGAGGAATTGTCCATCGGGAACACGGCGTTGACGGATTATGAACAGCTTCGGAAGCTTCCCTCCCTGAAACGGCTGTATGTAGATGGGGCGCAGAACATGCATTTCCCGGAAAGCACGGAGGCGTGGGCCTTTGAAGTGGTGTGCAAGGAATGGTAGGTGCAAGAAACCTGAGAGGGAGGATGCTCCGTGAAAAGAGGCCTGGTGCTGGCGTTGGCGCTGGCCCTTTTCCCTATTTTGGCCTTTCCAGGCCGGGCCGGGGGGGAAGGCCTTCCCCAGGCCCCTGCTAGGCGGATTGCCGGGCCGCTTCTGCCTAGGGAGGCAGGGGATGAGGAGAGGGTGGCCGCCCAGGAGTTGGAACAGGCCCTGGCTTTGGGCCTGGCCCAGGAGGTCAGGGAGGAGCAACTCACCTACCGGACGTTTTTCCCCATTCTGGACCGGCTGGTGGAACTGGTGGACCCCACCTTGGAGGATATCTGGAAAAATCGCTATCCCTGGGTTCGGAGCATGGACGAGCCCATGGCCCGGGGCATGGGGATTTACCTTACCTATTGCGCGGCGGAAACATTGGGCCCAGCCTTTACTGGGGGTGTGGACTGGCGCTGGGGGGAAATCCACAAGGTGATAGGCGAGGGAGTGTGGAAGGAATATGATATCGACTGGGACCTGATTTCGGACGCGCTCCAGCCTGCGGCGTTTGGCGATACGCCGGAGGGCTGGCGGCACGCCGTCGCTTATTTCTTTTCCTTCGCCCAGTATTCCCGGGCTACGGGAAACCGGCTCTTTGATTATGACCCCGTAAGCAACTCCATGCGCCTGAGGGATCCCCTCACCCAAAGGGAAGCCCTGCTGGCGGCGGTACGGCTGTACAACGTTCGGGGAACCCCCGCGCCATAGGCCAAAAACAAGAACAAGTATGCAAGCTGCATACCCCAAGCCCGGAGCCTTCTGGTATGATGACGGCAATATATACTGCGCAAGCGTCATGGCCAGGGAAGCGGGAGGGGGTTTTTCGTATAAAGAAATCCACCGGGGGTTTCCCTCCTGGACCCGCCTTGACAGCGTTTCACGCGGTCAAAGCGTACGGGAATCAGATACGGTTTTGGCTGCGGCGGGATGGTATTTTGTGGAAAAGGCCGACAGGACGGTTCGGCAGCGGGCCATCCCGCTGCTCCGCAAAGAAAGAAGGAGGGCCATGATGAAACGCACCCTTGCCCTGTTGCTTGCGGTCAGCCTTGCCTACACCCCTCTGCTCATCAAGAACTGGCTGTGGGAAAGCAAAGGGGCGCGGTTGACCCCTCCGCCTGCCGAAGACAACGGGAGGGAATGGAGAACGATCACCTGTCAAGGCGGGGATATCTACGAGGGCTGGACCCGGGATGGCGTCCGCCAGGGCTTTGGCGTCCATACCTGGAAGGAAAGCGGTGACTCGTACTACGGCATGTATCAGGATGGGGGCAGGTCCGGGTTCGGGGTCTATCTTTGCTCGAATCCATCCTTAAGCTGGCATCTTTATGCCGGAACCTGGAGAAATGACAAGGCGAACGGCGAAGGGGCAATACTTTTGAAGGATGGCAGGCGAATGACCGGCTTGATTCAGGATGACCGGTTCGTCAGCGGGCAATACCACACGGTCCAGTATGATCCGGATACCTGCTATACACAGGACCTGACGTTTCTGGGCGGGATTGTGTACATCGGGGAAACCGATGAGAAGGGCCGCCCCGACGGATACGGCGTGATGCGGTACCCGGAAGGAGGCCTGTACGCGGGCCATTTCCGCCTCACCCAACGGGAAGGCTATGGAATCTGGGTCAGCGCCGACCACAAGGTACAGGAAGGGTACTGGCTCTCCAACGAGTATGTGGGCGGTCCCGGCGAGGACAGCGCTGAGATCCGGCAGGCGAAGGCAGCCGGGGAGGAAAGGCCTGTGCTGACGCCAACGCCCAGACCCACCGAAAAAGAGACCCAAAAGCCGCGCCCAACCTTCGATTGGTCTGCCTCCGCCCCTACCCCGACCCCCAGAAATCCAGGTGCTTTACCTGCTCCGCAAGCAGGCGGGGGTATGTGACCTGCCCCACCTGCGACGGCAGCGGCTGGCGGGATTAGCGGGGAGGGGTGATGGAAAGGGCTTGGGACACAGAAACCGGGGCATTGCGAAAGCAGGAGGAGAAAAGCAATGTGAAGGAACGGACCCGAAAAATCCTTCATTGGCTGTTGGTGTGCGCGCCGGCGCCGGGAATGCCCCGGGCGGCCCTGGCCCGCACGGAACACCCGGTGCGCATCGAAAAGAGATTCTATGGCGGAGATCAACCCGTAATATATTACTATGAAGGAGTGGTTATACCATGAGACATAGGGTTCTTGTTGCTCTTTCTCTGTTTCTGACAGTCCTGCTTGTGCTGCCGGCCATTTGTGCGCAAGGAGCTTTTGCCAGTCAAACCATAACGGATTCAGAGACTGCCTATACATACAGCGCATTAGGCTATCGGTATTACGGGCAGGGCAAGTATGCGGAAGCGCTTGAGGAATACAGGCGGGCCATGGAGTTGGATCCGGATCAAGAGGCATATGCCGATTGGGTTGCCGTCCTGCTTCACCAGTACAGCGAACAAATCAAGATGCCGGATTCAGACCTTGCCTATGCATACAGCGCATTGGGCTATTGGTATTACGGACAGGACAGGCATGCGGAAGCGCTTGTGGAGTACAGGCATGCCATGGAGTTGGCTCCGGATCAAGAGGCATATGCCGATTGGGTTGCCATCCTGCTTCACCGGTACAGCGAACAAATCAAGATGCCGGATTCAGACCTTGCCTATACATACAGCGCATTGGGCTATTGGTATCACGGACAGGGCAAGTATGCGGAAGCGCTTGTGGAATACAGGCGTGCCATGGAGTTGGCTCCGGATCGTAAGGTATATGCCGATTGGGTGAAGACCTTAGAAAAGAAATAGAGGACCCATGTAAAACAGTCCGGAACCGCTTTTCCGGTCAATATCATTGGGATAACACAGCGGACAGAGGGCAGCGTAGCGGAAAAGAAACGCTGCTCTTTTTGCCTCGATTTCCCCATGGGAACGGGCAAAGAGGATATCTTTGTTGATTTTCCACGCTTTTTCATTTGTTCAGTAGCTCCGAGGCGGATCGCACAGCCAAAGCAGAGGATTTGAGCAGGCTTTTCCAGCCGCCGATGCTCTTTTTTAATTCTCATTTTCTTCTCATCAAGGTTTTAACGGTTTCTCAAGCATCCCCAGGCACAAAATGGTATCCTAAGACCGTCCCAAGAATGAATACAGCGCCAGCAAATGCAAGGAGGAATCCCGGATGTCTCAAAATCATGAAGTAAACGCAAGCGGAATCTTTTCCTTTCTCTACCACACCCGCGTGAAGGTGATGAAAGAGGAAACCACCATCGTCAACCTGTCCTTGGCCTTTTCCCTGGTAAGCCTGCTGTGCGCCCCGTGGCTGGTGGTCATCGGCGCGGTGGTGGCCTTGGCTTTGGGGTACCGGTTCACCATTGTCCGCAGGGCCCAGGGCTTTTCCGAGAACTGGAACAGCGTGGTGCACAGCGCCGCGGACCATGTGAAAAGCGCGGTGGACCAATTCGGGGGGAACAACGGCGACCGTCCCGACGGGGGCATGGAGTCCTAACCAGGGAGTCCTAAGGGAAGGAACCCTTTTCAGGAGGCACGGCGGCGCGGACAGCGCCGCTTTTGCTATGTCCCAAAATCTGGGTCCCCTCCCCCGCCCTTTCCCCCGGCCTCCAATCATGGTATAATAGACGGGCCGTAACCGGCCCTCACCCTTCCCCCAAAGGAGGCCCCCATGCCCAGCACCCGTGGCTTTTTCATCGGTTCCGTCCCCATTGGCGGGGGAAACCCCGTCACCGTCCAGAGCATGACCAATACCGATACCCGGGACGTTCCGGCCACCTTGGCCCAAATTCGCGCCTTGGCAGCCGCCGGGTGCGACATCGTGCGCCTCAGCGTCTACGACGAGGAGTGCCTGCCAGCCGTGAAGCTGCTGGTGGAGCAAAGCCCGGTGCCCTTGGTGGCGGACATCCATTTTCGGGCGGATTTGGCCGTGGGTGCCATGGAGCGGGGCGTCGCCAAGGTGCGCATCAACCCCGGCAACATCGGCAGCGCCCGGGAGGTGCGCCGGGTGGCGGACTGCGCCAAGGCCCACCGGGTGCCCATCCGCATCGGGGTCAACAGCGGCTCCGTGGAAAAGGAAATCCTCCGCCGGGACGGCGGGGTCACGGCCCGGGGCATGGTGGACAGCGCTCTTTTCCACGCCCGGCTGCTGGAAAAGGAGGGCTTTGAGGCCATTGTGCTGTCCCTGAAGGCCAGCTCTGTGCCCCTCACGGTCCAGGCCTATCAGCTGGCGGCCCGGGAGACGGACTATCCCCTCCATGTGGGCGTTACCGAGGCGGGGCTTCCCGGGGCGGGGAACATCAAAAGCGCGGTGGGCATTGGGGCGCTGCTGCTGCAAGGCATTGGGGATACGGTTCGCGTGTCCCTCACCGGCAGCCCCATCCCCGAGGCCCAGGCCGCCATCGAGATTCTGCAAGCCGTGGGCCTGCGCCGGAACTTTGTGAACGTCATCAGCTGCCCCACCTGTGGCCGCACCGGGGTGGACGTGGCCGCCATCGCCAAGCGGGTGCAGGAGGAGCTGGCGGATGTGCGGGTGCCCCTCACCGTGGCGGTGATGGGCTGCGTGGTGAACGGCCCCGGGGAAGCCCGGGAGGCGGACGTGGGCCTGGCCGGGGGCGGCATGGCCGCCTCCGCCGACGGGGGCCAGGGCGGCCAGTACGCCGTGGGGGCGCTGTTTGAACGGGGCAAGCCGCCCCGGCGCGTGGAAGGGGACCTGGCCGGGCAGCTCATCGCCCGGGCCCGGGAAATCGCCAAAGCAAAAGAGGGTTTGGTTTGAACAAGCAAGAGCTGCTGCGCCTGCTGGAGGAAGCGGTGCCCCCCTTAAGGGGCAAGCTCCAGGTGGAGCGGGTGCTGTACAAGAAAAGCATCAACAAAGCCTACATGTCCTATCTGTCCGAGGTGCTGGTGACGGAAAAGGACTTTCTGACCCTGGAGAAAAAGCTCCGCAGCCTGCTGCCCGGGGTGGACATCGCTTTGCGCATCGCCTCCCCTTCCTTGGGGGAGGACTTCCTGCGGAATATACACCAGTACAAGCCCGTGCTCACGGACTTTTTGCGCCGCCAAAGCCCCGCTTTGGCCACCTGGATCCACGACGTGGGCTGGGAGGTGGAGCAGGGCCGGGTGCTGCTGACCTGCCCGGACGAAATCTCCGTTGCCTACTTCAAGCGCCATCAGCTGGATGAAAAGCTCTCCCAGGCCATCTGGGATATCTTCCGCCTGCGGCTCTCCGTGGGCCTGCTGATCTGCGGCCAGCGGGAGGAATGGGTGAACGACATGCGCCAGCAGCGGGGTTTCTCTTTTTCTCCCGAGCTATCGCCGCCCATGGAGCCGGAGGGGGAAGCGGCCCCCTGGGAGGAACCCTCCGGGACTCCGGCCCAGGCCCCAGCCCAGCCCGCCGCCCCCTCATGCGTTCGCAAAAACGCCTCCGCCCCCTCTCCCAAGCCCTCCAAGGAAAGCAAGGGTCCCGTGCTCAAGGGCCGGGCCATCGCGGACCCTTCCGTGCCCATCGCGGAGCTGGCGGACGACAGCGGCATCGTGGTGATCGAGGGCATCCTCACCGGGCTCAAGGAGCCCCGGGAGCTGCAGGGCGGGGAGACGGTGCTCTGCTCCTTCGCCCTCTACGACGACACCGGCACCGTGTACTGCAAGGCCTTCTACCAGTACCGCATGAAGCGGGCCGCCATGGGGGAAACCCCGGTTCCTCCCTCCCAGGAGGAGCGGACCCGGCTGGCGGAGCAGATCAAGCCCATTGAAAACGGCATCCGGGTCCGCATCCGGGGGGACTGCCGCCAGGACAGCTTCTTGGGGGAGCTCTCCGTGGGCGTCCGGGATATGCAGCAG
>JARKQO010000127.1 GCA_029974855.1 Eubacteriales bacterium | reverse complement strand
TTCGTACATTTTTTGCGCCGCCGCATCCATGCGCATGCCGCGCCGCAGCCGCAGCACATCTTTCAGCGCCTTGCCCAGCCGACCCCAGCCTTCGCCGTCGCGCGGGCTGCGTTGGGTATATTCACGCTCCTTCAGCACCTTTTGCCAGGCTTCAGGCATAGTCACCAGCACGTTCAGGTTGTCCTGCGGGCCGGGCTCCAGGTCTTCAAACACCCAGCGGACAGACTGCCCCGCAAAGACCCCCCCAGGGGTCATCCCGCCAAAGCCCACGCCTTCATCGAAGATGACGTTCTCTTCACTGGCGGGGTAAGGCAGGCGCACCTCCAGCTCGGCTTTGCCGATGGTCCCCTGCCAGCCCGCGCCCGTTTCCAGAATGTAGCGGAAGGAGAAGTTGGGGAATTCGCCCATGCCGTCGCAGCCGTAACGCACCCACAGCAGCACCTCCTCGCCGGGCGGGAAAGTCACATCAAAGGCGGCCCAGGGCAGGGGGGTATCCTCGTATTCGGGGGGGTTGGGGCTTTCCACGCGGCGGGTGGGGACGCTGCGGTTATTGACCTTGACTTCGATGCTGCGGATCTCTGGAAAACGGCCAAAGCCGTCGGAGTAGCCGTTCCAGAAGGAGAGCGGGAAGCGCACGGTCATTTTTTCTTCAGCGCTGCCCAAATTGCGCATGTGAAACACCGCCTCCACCACGGCCGAGCCTGGGGCGGCCCCGTTGGGCTTGGGCAAAACCGTCAGGATGACCGATTCGGATTCCATGCGCACCTGGGTGCCCTCTGCGCCTGGGGCGGGGTTGGCCCCCGGCGGCCAATCGGGCGGGGCCACATCCGCCTGAACCGGTTGGGCAGCCTGCCAAAGCAGGCCGAAAGCAAAGCTTAAGACAGCTACACCACGGATCAGAAGGGAAAGGTTTCGCATGGCGCACTCCGGAGGAATTGGTGAGTATATTGAGCATTGTACTCGAATTCATCCCAAAGATTTCCATCTAAAGGGATTCGCTGATACAATCATTTTGCGGAACCGCTAATTTTTGATGAGGAGCAAGCGATGACGGCTCATGATTTTTCTTAC
>JARKQO010000125.1 GCA_029974855.1 Eubacteriales bacterium | reverse complement strand
GCTGACCACGTAGTTGTCCCCGGCCTGGCCCTGAAGGTCCAGCTCCTGGCACAGTCCGTTTTTCTTCCCGGGCTCTCCCCGCATCCGCAGGCAGTTGGGCCCCAGCTCCTTGGGCTTGTTCACGCTGTCCGCCGCCGGGGCGATCTCCAACGCCGGGGTGGCCGGGGGCTCGCTCCCCTCCCCTTCCTGGGCCAGCATCCACTCCTGGGGCAGTGCTCCGGCCTCCAAGGCCGTAAAGTTAGCTTTCCGCAGCAAATTGTGCCGGTTGGGCAAAGCCCCCCGCTCCAGCTGCGCCCGGTCAAACCACACCCAGCCGGTCCCCTCCGCCGTCAGCACCCGGCAGCGCACCGGGGCCGCCTGGGGCAAATCCAAAGTGCAGCTCAGGGTCACGGGCACGCCAATCCGCCGCACCTTCGCGCCGGCGGCGGCGTGCCACTGGCCCTCCCCGTCCTGCCAGGCCATCTCCACCCAAGCGGCGGCCTCCCCGTCGCTTTGCACCCGCACGGAGAAGGTGTGCTCGCCCTTTTCACAGGCCCGCAGGTACTGGGCGTAGGAGGTCTCCCCGGGGGCCGGGCGCTCCAGCCCCAGCAGCTCCAGGCCCAGGGCCTGGGGCTCCCGGGCTTCCCGGGTCACGCCGTCCTCCCCGATCACGCCCCGCTTCCACCCGCTGTCCGCCGTAAAGTCATGGGAATCCAGCAGGTTCACCACCAGCCGGTGGAGCTTGGAAACAGACTCCGGGGTGTTGGGCTTGCCGGTGCCCGCGAACTTGGCAAAGGCCGCGAAGCCCAGCTCGTCATGGACCGCCACCACGTTGCCGTAGTCGTTGAACTGGTAGGTCAGCACCTTGCCGTCCGGCACGGTCAAATCCCGCACCTGGGTCACGCAGTCGAAGTACTCGTACCCCCGGGCGTCCCCCTCCACCAGGAAGGGCTTCCCCTCCGGCCACTCCACCCCGCACACCACCAGGGGCAGCTCCGGCCCGCCCGGCTCCTTCTTCCCGTACACTTCCAGCTCGACCTCCGGGCCCAGGAGCTCGCTTTGCTCCATCCCGTACAGCTCCATGGAAAGCTGGGGCCCCTGGGGATTTTCCTTCCCGTACAACACCATGGGCAGCTGGGGGCCCGCCGGGCTCTCCTTCCCGTACACCTCCATAAGGACCTCCGGCTGCTCCAGCCGCTGGGCCGCATACATCCCCAGGCCCACCGGCTCCCCTTCGTGAGGCTCCTCCATGCCGTAGACCCGCACCTGGGTCACCCGGCCCCGCTGGTCGTAGGCGGGCTCCACCCAGCGCTGGTCCACGCCGTTGCGCACCCGGGCCAGCCGGTTCTTTACCGCCGGGTCCGCGCCGCCCACGTACTCATGGCAATGGAAAAGGAAGCCTGCCGCTCCTTCGGAAAACAGGCTTCCTTCACAATGCCAATCCAAACGGGCTTACCAGTCTTTCTAAGGTACGATTCTTGTGTAATAGGACAAGTCCCGAGACACCCCCGGTGATTGGATACACACCTTGGGAATTTCATAGACAGCGGTTTCACGGGGACTCCCCTGGCTTGCCAACTCCACAAACCCCCTATGCCTTGTGACGCTGTCGCCTTTGATCCAGGGGATTTCCCAATACCACAATTTTTCCAGCGTATAACCATGCACACTAATGTAGTTATACTCTTCAAAATTGAAGTCAATCATTGGGTACCACTCTGCAAACACTTTGGTGGATAGCTCTGACGTAGGATGTGTAGTGACACAATACCAGACACTGGAATACGGAGGCGGCATATTATCGTCGCCGCGGAAATTGCTGCCACTATCAAACGACGCCACCATACGAAAAGGCACGTCCCGTCTTTTAGGCCACAGCGGTATCGTCGCCAACACCAGAAGCAATATCATGATGATCATTTTCTTATGCTTGACCAAAATACCCTCTCACTTCTCGCTAAATCTTACAGTAACCCACTTCATCATCCCTAGAAAGAGCCATGCAAATACGTTTCGCGCTCCCGGTGAAAAACTGACAGAATTGTAATTCTTGTAGATTACAGATGCGTTTGCCACTGCAACAACCATGGCATTGTTCGTAACGTGGGAGATCATCTCCGCAGCGGATACACCATAAGGACCTGGTGTTCCTCCCTCGCAGGAGAGGAGAATAACTCCTTTTGTAATATCAAGGTTTTTTTGAAAAACACTTGTATAGGTATGGCCCACATGCTCAGGATTTTTGTAAGCGGATGGATCAAATGCAACAAAGTGACCATTACAATCAATCCTACCAGCCGATCCATGGCATATCATGATCAAATAATCGTAGGGCTTGTATATGGAATCCCACGTTTCGCCCAGTTCAATCACGCTTGTAAATCCTCTTGTTGTCACCGTATGCCCTAATTCTTCCAAGTCTTTTTTAAATGCCTCCATTTGGCGGGGAAAGCCATGCCCGTTGTCTGACTCTTCCGCTTCATCCGGCCTGGCATCATAAATAATCAGGCACTCATCATAACCGTCCTTATCCGCATAAATTGTAGGTCGGTTATGAGTATACGCATACGGATTTAGGCTCAACGGCTTTCCAACTTTGCCCAGCAAGAGGTCAGCTGACAGGCATCTTCCCCATTCCGGGTCATAATACCTGCTCCTCAGGTAATACAATCCTGTCTCCTCGTCCCACACATACCCCCTATACCTGAACGGATTGTCATACCCTAGGGTCCCCGCCATGCTTCCTTCGGTTGTGGTGGGCTTACCCCAGGCATCATAGCCATATTGTACCACTTGGTTGCCTTCCATGTCGACAATTCCTACAATGTCACCTTGTAAATTGTGGAGATAAGCGTAATCCACCCCATTATACCGTACCATGGCAGGTTTGCCCTGGGCCTCATAGAAGAAGTGCATGTGAATACCATCTTCGCCTGTTCCCTTCGTCACATGGGTGATCTTCTTCCCGTTCAAGGTATATAGCGTATCCACCCCGTTCACACTCTTCTTTACCCGCAGCCCGGTATGGTCATAGATAAACTGCGCCGTGGTGTCACCTTTGGCCATGCAGTGCAACTTGCGCCCGGCCTTCCAGGTATAGGCCCAGCCGTCATAGCTCAGCGGATTGCCAATGGCATCGTAGGTAATGGGCTTGCCGTCATAGGCTGTCAACTTGTCCTTCCAGTTTTCATGACCGTAAGTGTAGAGGATGGTTTCCTCGGGCCTGAGGCTGCTCAGATCCACCTCCAGGGTATACTCATACCGCTTCTTCTCCAGGATGTTGCCCCCCTGGTCATACTGGTACGTCCAGGTGGCATCCTCCCGCTGGTCATTTACCCGGATCAGCTGTCCCAGGAGGTCATAGGCGTAAGTGATATCAGAGGCCGGGTTTTCCCGGCTCTCCTTGGAGATGTTTCCTAAGACATCATACCAGTACTCATGTTTACCGCCCGCCTGTTCAATGGACTGTACCAAGGTCGTAGCGCTATTTAAGCCATGGTCCCCTGGTACATAGGTATACACGCTTTCCAGGGCCGGGGTTTCACTATTGGAATCGCTATGGAAGCTCTTCTTCACCATTCGCCCCAGCCCGTCATACGCATAGGCCAGCCTGCGGATTTCCCCCGCCTCTACGCTCTCATAGGTTACAGCCGTGGGCTTGCTTTCCTTGTCGTACTCCGCCCGAACCGTATACCCCCTCCCGGTGTCGTCCGCTCCCTCCACCCACTCATGGAGCACGCTGGGTTTCCCAAAGCGGTCATACTCCTGGGTCAGGTGGTATTTGAGCACATTGTTCGCGTACAGCTCCGCCTCCACAGGCCGTTCTGCCATGTTGTAGGCCATCCGGGCCTCCCGGTTCAGCTCGATATCCTTCACGCAACCCAGGGCCCCGTTGGCCCCGTACTCGTAGGTAAACCTGGGTTCCGTGGCCCCGTCGTACCACATGCCCGCCAACCGCTTGAAGCTGTCGTAGGCATAACCCACCTTGCCGCCGTTGCCATACTCCACGGCCTGAAGCAGTTTATCCCCGGTAGAGCTGTAATACCTTGTGCTCAGGGTCTGTCCGTTTACCCTCACCCTCGTCTGGTTCCCCAGGCCGTCGGTTTCAAAGGTGTAGGTCACATCCGGCTGGCCGTCCTCGGTGTTGTGACTGACCGTCTTAATCCTATCCTTCTCATAGGTATAGGTGTTATGGTAGACTTTCCCTTCCTCTTCCGTCCGGATTTCGGTCATCCGGTTGGAAGCATCATACTCATACTCCACAGTTTGACCTGCCGGATCGGTCAC
>JARKQO010000116.1 GCA_029974855.1 Eubacteriales bacterium | reverse complement strand
GGCAGCAGGCCGGGGAGCTGGGCCTGGATATTTCCCTGAGCCTGCGGGAGCCTCAATGTTCCATTTCCCTTTACATATGTGTCAATCAGCCCGACGGTGAAATGTCCCTGGCCATTAATGACATGGAAATATGCAATCGGCTCTCCCCGGCGTTTTTTCAGGATAAGATTCCGGCTCTCAGCGCCCGGGAAGCGGTGGTGGTGGATACCAACCTTCCAGCGGAAACCCTGGCCTTTCTGGCCCGCAACTGTCCTACGCCCCTGTTTGCGGAGACCGTTTCCATTCCCAAGGCCCTGAAGCTCAAGCCCATCCTCTCCCATTTCACGGGCATCAAAACCAACCGCGGTGAAGCGGAGGTGCTGACAGGCCTTGGGGTTCATACTCCGGAGGAGGCTCTGGAGGCCGCCAAGGCATTGCACCAGGCCGGGGTGCGCTATGTGCTGCTCACCATGGGCTCCCAGGGGGCTTTGGTATCCGACGGGCGGGAGGCCTTCTGGATGCCGCCCATGACCTATGCCATGGTCAACACCACCGGCTGCGGGGACGCCTTCTTTGCCGGGGCCCTTTGGGCCTGGCTGGAGAAGCAAAATTCCCTGTCCATGCTGCGCCATGGCCTGGGCATGGCGGCCCTGTGCGCGGCGGACCCCCACTCCGTATCCCCCCATGTGTCTCCCCAGGCCCTATGGGATATCCTGGAAAAACATCATAAGGAGGCCCGTTCCTATGTCCTTTGCTGAATATCTTTGGGTAAGCGATGAGGTCCGCCAGGCCCTGGCGGCCCATGAGCCTGTGGTGGCCCTGGAATCCACCATCATCTCCCACGGCATGCCCTATCCCCAGAACGTGGAGACCGCCTTGCTGGTGGAAAAGACCGTGCGGCAGAGCGGCGCGCTGCCCGCCACCATCGCCATCCTCCAGGGCAAGCTCTGCGTGGGCATCTCCCCGGAGCAGATTGAGTATTTGGGCAAAAAGGGCCTGGCGGTGTCCAAGGCCAGCCGCAGGGACCTTCCGGTGCTGCTGGCCCGGGGCCAGGATGGGGCCACCACCGTGGCTACCACCATGATCGCCGCCGCCATGGCAGGCATCCGTATTTTCGCCACCGGGGGCATTGGCGGCGTGCACCGGGGCGCGGAAACCACCATGGATATCTCCGCGGATTTGGAGGAGCTGGCCCAGACCGACGTAAACGTGGTATGCGCCGGGGCCAAATCCATTTTGGACCTGGGCCTTACCTTGGAATACCTGGAAACCAAGGGCGTGCCCGTAGTAGGGTACCAAACGGACCGCCTGCCCGCCTTTTACACCCGCAGCAGCCCCTTTCCCGTGGATTACCGGCTGGACTCCCCCGCCGAAATCGCCGCCGCCATCCACGCCAAGCTGGCCTGCGGCCTCAAGGGCGGCATGCTCATCGTGAACCCCATTCCCCAGGAGTTCTCCATGCCGGAGGAGGTGATCTCCGCTCACATTGACCAGGCCCTTCAGGACGCGGAGAACCAGGGCGTGAAGGGCAAGGACATCACCCCCTTCCTCTTGGACCGGATAAAGACCTTGACCCAGGGGAAGTCCCTGGAAGCCAACATTCAGCTGGTGCTTCACAATGCCAGGCTGGGGGCCCACAT
>JARKQO010000101.1 GCA_029974855.1 Eubacteriales bacterium | reverse complement strand
AGCAGGCCATGGTGTTCGTGAAGGAGGAGGCCCGGCGGCTGGGCTACGACTGCCTGCGCCTGGACACCTCCAGCCAGAACGACCGGGCCCTGAAGCTGTTCCGCAGCGCCAAGACCCGTGAGGTGGGCACCGTCCATTTTGCGGACCCCACCGTGGACTTCTATTGCTTTGAATCCCCCTTGGGGGAGGGCTGCCCGCTGCTGCCCATCCGGATGCGGCCCGCCTACCGCTGCGGGGATATGACCCCCTGGGGCGGGGACGCCTTAGGGAGGCTCTACGGCATGGAGATCCCGGACCCCCGCACCGGGGAAGCGCTGCTGATCAGCGCCATCCCCGGCCTGGAGAGCCGGGACGACAGCGGGGTGCGGCTTAGCGCTCTTATCGCCCGCTACGGCAAGGCTTTGGTGGGCCGGGACAGGGAGTTTCCCCTGCTGCTGAAATTCATCGCCGCCCGGGAGGCCCTCAGCGTGCAGGTGCACCCGGAGGACGGATACGCCAAAGAGCACGAGGGCAAGCTGGGCAAGACCGAGGCCTGGGTGGTGCTCCAGGCGGAGGAGGGGGCCCGGCTGGTGTACGGCCTTGCCCCCGGGGTGGACCGGGAGGCCTTCGGCGGGGCCCTGGAGCGGGGGGAGGACCTGGAGCCCTTGCTGCGCCAGGTATCCGTACAGGCCGGGGACGTGCTGTACATGCCGGTTGGCATGGTCCACGCCATTGGCGGAGGCATTGTGCTGTACGAAATCCAGCAGTCCAGCGACGTGACCTACCGGGTGTGGGACTATGGCCGGGTGAATGAGCAGGGGGAGCGGCGGGAGCTGCATATCCGCCAGGCGTTGGACGTGATTGATGTTGGCTTGGCCGGGGAGAGGGCCCGCTGGCAGGAGGAGGGGACCCCCGGGGGCCTGAAGCGCCTGCTGGCCGTGCCCGCCTTTACCCTGGACAGCGCCTTGGTATCAGGGGAGCTGGCCCTGCCCCCCCATCCGGAGAGCTTCCGGCTTTTCACCGCCTTGGACCCCCTGGAGCTTTGCTGGGAGGGGGACCAAATGGCCCTGGAGGCGGGGCAGAGCGCGCTGCTGGCCGTAAGCTGCCCGGCGCTGGTGATCCGGGGAAGGGGACGGGCGCTGATGGCGGGGGTCAGGTAGGGGGACGGGGGACGTTAGGAACGATGGGAACTCTGTCCCCATACCCCTGCCAAAGGGACGCGTCCCTTTGGAATCCCCTTTTTTGGCGGAACTGTGTCTGAGGTCAAGGGGAATGAGAGGAAGCGGGCATGAAAATCAAACGGTATGACGTGGAAGAGGAGGCCGCCCTGTTCGCTATGCTCCGGGAGGAAGGGGAGGAGTGGAACGATTACCACGGGCTCCAGGGAGCCGCCCCCTACGCCAGGGCCTTGGCGTCCAGCGTCACCTATGTGGCCTATGAGGGCGGGGAGCTGTGCGGCTATGCCCGCTGCCGCGAGGATGGGGGCTTCGGGGTGTATGTGTACGATTTGCTGGTGAGGAAGGCCCACAGGGGAAAGCGGATTGGGAAAATGCTGATGGAACGGGCCTGCCGGGATTTTCCGGGCCAGCCTGTGTATGTGATGAGCGATGTGGACGCTTATTATGAGAAGCTGGGCTATGAAAG
>JARKQO010000094.1 GCA_029974855.1 Eubacteriales bacterium | reverse complement strand
GCGTCAAAGCCCGCGTTCTCCGCCCGGGCGTAAAACTCGTTGTTGACGATGCCGATGCTCTGCTTCATCAGTGGCTCCCAGGATTGCGCGCCCATGGTTTGGGGCTTGATCCCCGCCGCCCGCAGGTCCTTGTGGAGCTGGATCCACTCCTCAAAGGTGTGGGGTGGATGTAGGCCCAGGCGGGCGAAGATGGTCTTGTTGTAGTAGATGCCCTCAAACCAGGATTGCAGAGGGATGGCATATACCCGACCACCCACGGAGAAGGAGGTTAGGGCCGCCTCCCGGTATTGGGCCAGAAAGGGCTGCCCTGTCAAATCCAGCAGCTTGCCGGTGCTGGATAGAAGCCGGGTTTCACCGCCCCCCTCGATCACGTCGGGGCCTTGGCCTGCCAGAAGCTGGGCGTTGAGGGTGGCGGTGAAGTAGTCCGCGGACACAAAATCATATTGCACGGAGATGTCCGGCAGTTCCCTGGCCAAATAGGCCAGGTACTCGGTTCGCACACCCCGGGCGTTATAGGCCATCCAGCGGAGGGTCGTATGGACCCCCGGGCTCTTTGCCTGCCCGGGGATGGCGGAGAAGAGCAGAGCCGCTACACATCCGAAACAAAACAGCTTTTTCATCGATTCCCCTCCTGACGCGCGCTCAAGCGGTATTCGTTGGGCGTGACCCCCTGGAGTTTTTTAAAGAGCTTGGAAAAGTAGCTTGGATTATCATACCCCACCTGGTAAGCGATTTCCAGGCTTTTCAGGTCCGTATCCCGCAGCAGCGCCTTGGCCTTGCGCATGCGGATGTCGGTGAGATAGGCCCACAGGCTGACGCCGGTGTCCCGCTTGAACAGGTAACAGAAGTAGTTCTTGCTGATGGACAGATGGCGGCAGATTTCTTCCAGGGAGAGGTTCTGATCGTAGCGCTCCGTGAGGAAGGAAATGCCGTCCCGAACCAATTGGGTGTAGGGCTCAGGCTTTCCCCTGGCGGGGGAGAACACCATCCCAAGCACGCGGTCCATATAGGCGCTGAGGGATTGCAGGGAGCGCAGGGAGGTGATGGCTTCGTAGGTGAGTTCGGTGGCATCCGGCGCTCCGGAGGGCTCCTCCGGGGGTTCTCCCGCCAGCAACCCTTTGACGCACAGGACGATTTCAAAGCAAAGCTCGTAGATGCTGCTTAAATCCTCCGGGCTGATGGCCGTGGAGGCGCCCAGCGCCTCTTGAAGGGTTCTGCGGGCAGCGGCGGGGTCCCGATGGCGCAGGGAGTCCATGACTTGTTTGCCATATTCGGTGAAACGCGCCCTGTAGAGCTCCGCCTCGCCTGAGCGGTCGTCGCCACCCAGAATGTCAACGTCTCCGAGGTATTGGCTGTACTTGTCAAACTGCATCACCTGGGAGTACAACGCAGCCATTTCCTCAGGAGGCCCGGCCCGGCTGAAGCAGATGCGGGCGTCGCTTTTCCACTCGTGCCGCAAAAAGGATAGCAACTCCTGGGCCACCGCCATGGCCTCCGCCTTCCGGCTGGTTTGGAGCACCAGCAGCCAGGAGCAGTCCTCCTCCTCCAGCACCAAGCAGGGCATGAGCCCCGAGGCGACACGCTCCACCTTTTCCAACTGGGAGGTGGCCTGCTCCGCCGCCATGGAGTTGGCCCCGGTGTAGGCGGCGATGGTTTCGTGCCGCAGGGAGACGCTCATCAACGTCAGGAGTCTCCCGCCCTGATACCAATCCGCCAGCAGCCTGCGCCCCTGCTCCGGCTTTCCATTGCCCCGCAGGTAGTCGTGGATTGCCTTTTTTTGTTTTTGGGTTTCCAGGCGCTGGACCAGCTGACGGGAGAGGGTTTTTTCGCTGATCTTCCGGGTGATCCGCTGCAAGGTCCTCTCCAGCTCGAATTCATCCACGGGCTTGAGCAGGTAATCGGTGCAGCCCAGGGCGATGGCCTCTTTCACGAAGGCGAAATCCGCATAGGCGCTGATGAAGATGATCTCCGCATCGGCATTGATCTCCCGCGCCCGGTGGATGAACTCGATGCCGTTTAAGCGGGGCATTTTGATATCGGTGATGATAATGTGGGGCATATGCTCCCGGAACTTCTCCAATGCCTCCTGCCCGTCCGATGCGGTGGCCACGATCCGGATGCCGTACCGGTCCCATTCGATGAGATTTTCCATCATCCGGATGGAAAGGGGCTCGTCGTCCGCCAAAAGCGCTTGCAGCATTCCCTATGCCTCCTTCCGTCCCACGGTGATCACCACGGTGGTTTGCATGCCGGGCTTGGAAAGGATGGATACGCCATATCCTATCCCATAAATCTTTTCAATCCGCTGGTGGACGTTCAGGATGCCGATGTGATCGCTCTCCGGCTGGGGGTGGGGCAGTTGCAGAAGGGCTCGGACAGCCTCCAGCTTCTGTACGTCAAAACCCACCCCATTATCCACCACCATGATGTGCACCGCCTCCCCGTCCTCCTCCACGCACAGGTCGATCCGGCCTTCCTTCACGGCGGAAAGGCCGTGCTCGATGGCGTTTTCCACAATGGGCTGCACAATCAGCTTGGGCACGGGCAGAATACCCGTCTGGGGGTCGCATTCGATTCCATAGGTAATGCCCGGGTAGCGCATTTGCTGCAACGCGATATAGTTCTCGATATACGCCAATTCCTGGGAAAGGGGTACCATGTCCAGGGGATTGTAGACGCTGTAGGAGAGGATTCTCCCCAGCAGGGTGGTGGTGCGGGAGATGGCGGAGGCGTCCCCGGCAAAGGCCAGCGCCTTGATGGATTGGAGGGTATTGTTCACCAGATGCGGATTGATTTGGTGCTGCAGCACCTTGAACTGCTCCCGGCTCAATAGCGCTTGCTGCTGGATGGCCTCCTGCTTGAGGCGGTCGATGCTGCGCAGCATGTGCTGGGCGGTGGAAGAGAGCAGGTTGATCTCCACGCTGCGGGTGGCGGGGAAGCTCACCTGGGGGGCACCGGAGGCGATGGCGTCAAAGCTGGCCAGCAGGTGCTTGATGGGCACCAGAATGGAGTTGGAGATCAGCAGCGACAGCAGCGCGATCATCAGGATGGACAGCAAAATGAGCAGCGCCACAAAGAGGGTGTTGGCATTGCGGTGCTCCTCGATCTCCGTGACGGACATGATGCCCAGGATTGTCCAGCCGGACACCCGGGAACTTTCCCGCACCACCAGATAGGGGGTGGGGCTTTGGGCATCCCGGGGCAGCATGAAGCTGGCCTCCCCGCTTCCAAGTCCCTGGGCGATCAACTCCTGCTGAGCGGTAGACAAGGATTCGGCCACAAAATAGACGGGGGTTTCCCCCTGGAAAATGGCGATCTGGATATCCCCCGGCGCATGCTCCGCCGCCAGCATAGGTTCCAGCTGAAAATCGAAAAGAAGGTAAGCCTTTTCCTTAGCGGAGAACTGCGCCGTGTTTACGATGGGCGTCACCAAAGATACGGTCTGCTCCGGACTGCTGCCCAGCAAATAAGACGTGTCATGCATGCCGGTAAAGTGCGCGGTAAGGTCTTTGGGCGTGGCCGCGTCCACGAACCAGCTTGCCTGGCTGAAATCATAGCCCTTACGGGGGGAGCGTCCATAGAAGTACAAATAGCGGGAATCGCCCCCGATGATCAGCGCGGCGTCGATGTTCCCCAGCACATCCACCTGCTTCAGCTTGCTTACCACATTGCGCTGGCGGTACAATTCCTGGGCGTAGTCCAAAATCCCAGCGCCATTGCGGCTTGCCACCGCCTCCACCACGTCCACGTCCGTGGCGATGATGCGGGAGACGTTTTGCAACTGCAAAAAGTAGGTGTCAATCAGCGCGATCCGGGAGTGGACGATCTGGCGGCAATCGGCATAACTCTGCTCCAGGAAGCTGTTGCTGTTATAGCTGAGAATCGCACCCCCAAAAGCCAGCAGCGTCAAGGAAAACGCGATGGAGAAGTAAAGGATCATCTGCCTTTTCAGGGAAACGACGCGCCGCATATCCTCACACCCTTTATTCTTGACACCGGGTAAGGCGGATCAGCCTGCTGCTGAAATCACCGTCCCCCTGGGCGGGAACGGCGGCGCCGAAGTCCAGGGTTAGCCCCACGCGCTCCAGAAAGCGGGAGTCATGCCGCAGGCCGTTGTCCATGTCCTGATAGATCCCCTGGGGAAGATCATGGAGCTTCACCGACGGAAACAGCTTCGCGGCATGCTGCAATACCTGAAATACAAATACCAGCACATGGTCCTGCCCCGTGAACTGCCAGGCGCACAGGTTGCCCTCGAAGGGACTGAGCAGGCGGGTGAAGGTCCCATGCTGGATGATGGGGCGGATTTCTTTATAGAGGGCGATCTGGGCGGCCACCCGGGTCTGCTCCTCCAGGCTCATGGCGGAAAGATCCAGCTCGTAGCCAAACACGCCGCTCATGGCCACATGGCCCCGGATGTCTAAGCCGGTCTTACGTCGCACTTGGTGGTTGGGAATGGCGCTGACATGGGCGCTGATGGCGCTGGGAGGGTAGGGGAAGCTGGTGCCGTACTGGATCTTGAGCCGTTCCACGGCGTCGCTGTTGTCGCTGGCCCAGATCTGGGGCATGTAATACAGAATGCCCGGATCAAAGCGCCCGCCCCCGCCGGAGCAGCCCTCAAAGAGCACCTGGGGATGCCGGGCGGTCAGCGCCTCCATCACCCGGTACACGCCCAGGATGTAGCGGTGGGGGAGTTCCCCCTGCCGGGAGGGCTCCAGCTCCAGGGAACCGATTTCCGTAAAGTTGCGGTTCATATCCCATTTGACGTAGTCGATGCTCCCCTCAGCCAGCTGGCGGGAGAGGGTCTCCGTCACATAGTCCTGCACCTGGGGACGGGACATGTCCAAAATCAGCTGATTGCGCGAGGTAGTGCGGTGCCGCCCCGGCGCGTGGAGGCACCAGTCCGGGTGGAGCCGGTATAGATCCGAGTCCGGCGAAATCATCTCGGGCTCAAACCACAGTCCAAACATCAGCCCCAGTTCGTGGAGCTTGCGGGACAGGGAGGAAAGGCCGCCGGGGAGCTTGCGCAAATCCGGGGTCCAATCTCCCAGAGAGCAGTTGTCGCTGTCCCGCCTGCCAAACCAGCCGTCGTCCAGCACAAAGAGCTCCACCCCCAGTGCCTTGGCCGCCTTGGCAATGCCCAAAAGCTTCTCCTCGTTGAAATCAAAGTAGGTGGCTTCCCAGTTGTTGAGCAGCACGGGGCGTTCCCTGTCGCGCCATAGGCCCCGGCAAAGCCGCTCCCGGTAGAGGCTTTGAAAACTTTGGGACATGCCGTTCAGGCCCCGGTCGCTGTAGACCAGCACCGCTTCCGGGGTTTGGAAGGACTCTCCGGGGGAGAGGGTCCAACGGAAGCCGTCGCAGGCCAGGCCGCCCACCAGCCGGGTCTGGTCATAGGCGTCCTGGTGAACCCGCAGGGTGAAGCTGCCGCTGTACACCAGGTTTATGCCCCAGGCCTCTCCAGAGAACTCCGTGGTGTCGGGGCGGACCAGGCATACAAAGGGATTGTGTTCATGGCTGCTGGCGCCCCGCTTGCTGCCGATGGCCCGCTCCCCGTGCATGGGCGGCGTTCTCTCCACCCAGCGCTCCCGACCCCAGGCGCCGTACAGATGGATCATTTCATAAGGCCCCGGAAGGCTGAGGCAGAGGCTGGCCGCCTCCGTGAGTATCAGGGGTTCCTGGCCTTTGTTGGCGATCTCCAGGCTCACCGCCAGGGCGGCCCGGTGGGCAAACAGGGTATAGCGCAGGCGCACCTCGGCGTTTCGCAGTTCGTCCACCAACAGGAACTCCAAGGTTTCCGCCTCCTCCGGCGCTTCCACATAGGTGGCGGGCAGGCCGGCCAGGGACTTTCTCCCGGCGTAGACGGCATGAGAACGGTAGCTGAGGCGGGTACAGGAATTGCCATCGCCGCCCAAAAGGGTCAGCTGGGTGGGGCGGTTATCCCCGTGGCCGCCGGTAGGGCAGGCAAAGGGCAACAGCGTATCCGGCAAATCAAAAGAGCCCTGCTGCTCATGGTCGTCCAGGGGTTGGGTGTGAAAATCGCCGGTTGGCAGCCGTGCGCCCATATAGCGCATCAGGGGCGTTACAGAGCCGTCAACCATGGAATGGAGCGACAGCACCAAGCTCATGAATGGGTTGGAAAGATGAAAGTCGGTTTGATCCGCATGAATGGACATGGGAGATTCCCCCTATGGCAAGATGGGAGCAAGGCTGTTTTATATGGATGGGGCTTGGAGCCTCTGGCGCTATATGGGTCTGCAAGGTTGTGGGGTCAGCGTAACAGGAGTATACACGAAAACACAACTGGCGGCAAGCCAAAGCATAGGTTTATTCAAGAGTTCGGTAGGAAGGGGAGGTGCAGGGCAGGGGCAAAGGCATGGTTTGGAGGAGAGAATTTAATGGTTTGCTGGTATCGGAATGCTTTATGAGATGGCCTGGAAAGGCTCAGCGGGTGTTTGTGAGGATGCGTGGAGGCATGCACTCATTTTGGAGCATACTGCACAGGCCAGGGTGTGTGCAAATTCGAGTTTTGTAGCATCTGCCCCTGTCTT
>JARKQO010000090.1 GCA_029974855.1 Eubacteriales bacterium | reverse complement strand
CACATAGGGCAAAAGGCTGTACTCGCACAGGGCCTCGTCCTGCCAGGGCTGGTTCACCTGGTCGCTGCCCACCACCCCGTACCACCATTGATGGGCGGTTTCGTGGGCCACCAGCAGCTCCAGGTCCTGGCCGCCCTTTTGGAGTTGCCCGCTCCCCAACATCACCAAGCAGGGGTATTCCATGCCCCCAAAGGGAAAGGCCGCCTCCGCCAAGGTGAAGGACGGATAGGGTTAGGGGCCGAAGGCCTCCCGGTAGCAGGCCAGGGCCCGGCGGGCATAGCCCAAAGCCAAAGACGCGGCTTCCTCCTCCCGGGCGTACACGCTGACCAGCACCTCCCCCTCCATGCCCTGGGCCAATTCATACCCCTGGGACAGGCACAGGGCAAAGTCCCGGATGGAAAAGGCCTCAAAGGAATAGAGGCTGCCCCCGTCCTCCAGGGGGGTCACGGTGGGCCAGGCGCTGCCCGCGGCCACGTATCCCTGGGGAAGGGTCAAGGCTACGGTGAAGTTGGCGCATTCGCTGAGAAAGGGGTCCCCTACGGCATAGTAAGGGTCCTCCCGGTAGGAGCCCTCCTGGTAGACCGCAGGCAAAGGAAAGGCATTTCCCAAAATCCACAGGCCCTCGTTTTCCCCAAAGCGGCCCGCCAGCCGGGGGATGTTCAGGGTGTAGGCCAGGCGCACCGCCAGGGTTTCCCCAGGCTCCCAGGGAGTGGACAGGGGAAACAGCAGCACGGTTTTGGCCTCGTCCGTGTACCGGTAGGGGGCGACGCTGGGCTCCTCCCTTGCCCGGGCCAGCCCGGCGGAGGAGATCACCAAAGAACCCGCCGAAAAGCCCTGGGGGTAGCAGCCCTCATAGAGCTCCTGGGTGGCCGCCGGGCTGGTGTCCGGGCTTTGGAAGGCGTTGGGGTAGGTCCGCAGCACCAGGCTGCTTCTGGGCTCCCCGCCCCGGTTGGTCAGGGTCAGCTCCTGGGCCACGGTGATCTGGTATTGGGCGGGATCAAAGGCGGCGGTGACGCGGATGTGGTCCAGGCTTTGGGCCTGGGCCAGCAGCTGGGGGGAGGGGGCGGGAGCTTGCAAAACGCCGCCCCTGGGCCAAAGGAAAAAAGCCGCCAAGGCCAAGGCCACCAGCCCCAGGGCGGCGGGAAGAAACCATTTCAGGCTGCGGACCGGCGGCTTTTTCCGCCCCACGGCGGCGGCCGCCTCTTTTCCGGGGCCTTTGCCCCCCCTTGGACCCAGGCCCATATGCCCTCTCCTCTCAGGCTTGCACAAATTCCTTGCAAGCCCCGTCGATCAGCGCGTCCAGGGCCCGGTCAAAGCCCGGCCCGATCTCCTGGCGAAACACCAGGGACATCAGCAGCAGCCTCACGATGGCCCCCACCGTGTCCAAATCCAGGGAAAACGCCAGGCCGCCCTCTGTCAGAAGCTGTTGCAAATGCTCCTCGTCGCTGTGGTAATGCCCCAACAGAAGCTGCTCAGGCAGGCGGCGCAGCAGCAAGGGCAGTTCCTCCTGGGTGAAGGGAAGGATGCACTTCTCCAAAGCGGCGTGGCAGACCTCCTTCATGGCCCGGGCGGCCCGCTGCCAGGGGGGCAGGGCCGCGCTTTCGTCAAAGACCCGCTTGGCCCGGCCGTAGATTTCGCTGTGCACCTGCTCCAGCATGCTCAGAAACAGGTGCTCCTTGCTCTCGAAAAAGGTATAGAAGGCCCCCTTGCTGATGCCCGCCCGCCTGGCCAGCTCCTCCACGGTAGTGCGGCGCATGCCCATGGAAGCGGCACATTCCAGCGCCACCTCCCGCAGCTTTTCCTCGATGAAGGCCCTCTCCTTTGACGTAAAGGCCGTTGCCATGAAGCTCTTTCCTCCTTAGGGCAATGTCACCGTGGCGTTCATCAGCAGCCGGATGTCCAATCCGGTGGCAAAGCTGATGTCCACGTCGTAATAGGTGGCGTTTTGCCTCACCTCCCCCAGGCTTGAAATGGCCGCCACCGTGCCCGGGACCCTTTGGTCCGGGTAGCTGTCAAAGACGATGGTAACGCCGCTGCCCACCCGCAGGCGGGGCAGGTCCACCTCGTCCACCTGGGCCACCACCTTCAGGGCGGAGGCGTCCTGGAGGCTGATCAAGGCCTGGCCCTTGTACACCTGCTGGCCTACAGCCACCTTTGGCGCGTCCAGCACCCCGGAGAGGGGAACGGCGATGACCGTGGCCGCCCCGGGGGCGGCGTCCGCAGCCACGGTCTCAAACAGCAGATCGCCCTTGGATACCCTTTGGCCGTCCTGGACCGGGCAGCGCAACACCCGGCCAGCGCCTAGCACGGGCTGCTCCAGGGCCCTGGAGATGTTCCCTTCCCCCACGCAGGAACGGCTGGTCTTTTTCTCCTGCCGGTAGAGCTTAACCCGCTTGCCCATTTCAAACTCGTCCTGGGTGATCTGGAGGGTGTAGCCCGAGGGGGTGACGGCGATGACCCGGCCCTGGCCTTCCACCTTGTTGTCCTGGGTAAGGCGGAAGTACAGGGTTTCCCCCACGGACACGAACTTGGTGTCCACCTCCTGGTAAGCGCCCCGGGTGGTGCAGTTGATGACAAAGGGCTGGCTCTTTTGGATGGAGCCCAGGCCGCCGTATTGCCGGATCACATCTTCCGCCAGCTCCCCCTCCCGGGCGAAGAGGGAGAACGTCCCCTCCTCAGGGGCGTAGACCTTCTGGGTATCCAGCTCAAAAAGAATATCCCCCGCCTGGACCGCGTCCCCCGGGCTCCAGTCAAAGGGCAGCAAAGTGCTACTGAAGGGGGCCGTGATGTGATGGGTTTGCACCGCCTTCACCACACCGTTGGCCGTGGCGGGGGCGGCCGGAACCGCGCTTTCGGCGCCGGCGGCCAGGGGCATCAGCATGCAAACCAGAAACCCAATCCAATACTTCTTCATCATAACGTCCAATCCCTTCGTTGTCGATCCTTTATTCCACACTCTTGAGGGCCTCCACCATGTCGATGGTCCTGACCTTGCGGGTCAGCGTCCAGGTGACGAACAGGGAAAAGGCGATGGCCACCGCGCCGGACACCGCATAGGAGGGCCAGTTCACCGTAGAGGCGAACACCGTGTGCTGCCCCTCGCAGGTCTTGAGGATCAGCGCCGTGAAGGCCCGGCCCGGCAGCATGCCCCCCAAAACCCCCAGCACCATCACCAGGTTGTTTTCATGCTCGATCAGGCGGCGGATCTCCTTTTGATGGTACCCCAGCACCTTCAAAGTGGCATACTCCCGGTACCGCTCCATAAAATTGAGGACGCCCATGTTGTACTGCACCACAAAGGCCAGCCCCAGGGCCACGGCGGACATCAGCATGAACATGCCCATCATGCTCTGCAGCAGCGTCAGCATCTGCTGGCTTTGACGCTGCGGGTCCTTGAGGCGCTCCACCTCGTCCATGTCCTCAAGCTGCCGCAGGGCCTCCGGGGCGGGCTCCTGAAGCAGCAGCGCCGTGGGCCGGCAGGGACCTTTGCGCCAGCCTTCCCAGGCGGCCCGGGTCATGTACACCCCCTGGCTGATGTTCACGTGGCAAAACCCGGCCACGGGGGCCATCACCGGCTCATGGTCCCCGGGGAGGCTGATGCGCACCAGGTCGCCGATTTTCACGCCCATCCCCTCCGCCAGCTTGCGGGTCAGGTAGACCCCCTGATCCCCCAAAGGCAGGTAGCTTTCGTTCTCCCCCAGGTATAGAAGCCGCTGATCTCCTTCAAGGACCGTCAGGGTGGTGGTGCGGGAAGCCCCCTGGGCGGCCAAGGTGATCCCCTTTTCCATGACGGCTTCCACCCAACCGGCCCGGATGCGCTTTTCGTAAGATTCGCTTGTTCCCGCCGTGGAATCCAGATCGGCCCTGAGGTCATAGCGGAGGGTGTGGGTATAGTAGCGGCCGATGAAGAAATGGACGCTGTCCTGGAGGCCCATGGAGCTGATCAGCAGCATGGTGCAGCACAAGGTGCCCACAAAGGAGATCAAAGTCCGGAGCTTGTTGCGGAACAGGTTGCGCACCACCATCTTGCCGTTGAAGCCCAGGCGGCCCCACAGCGGGGCAATGCGCTCCAGCAGCAGCCTGCGCCCCGCCTTGGGGGCCTTGGCCCGGAGTAAAGCGGCGGGCCACTCCCGGGCGTTTTTCTGATAGGTGCGCAGGCAGATCAAAACGGACAGGGCTACCGCCACCCCGGTCATCACCCAGGCCGCCAAAGAGATGGGCGCTTGCAAGCAATAGGGCAGCACCATGGAGGCCGTTTCCGCGGCCCACAGGATGTAGGGCAGGCTGACCCGGCCCGTAATGAGCCCCAGCAGCGCACCCAAAAGGGAGGGGTACAGGGCGTAGGCCAGGTAGTGCCTCCGCACGGTGCCGTCCCGGTAACCCAAGGATTTCAGGGTGCCGATCATGATGCGCTGGTTCTGGATCATCCGGGTGAGGGTGGTAAGCACGATCAAGGCCGCCACCCCAAAGGCCAGCAGCGGAAACAGATAGGACAGGTTCCGGAACATCGCCACGTCCGACTGGATGACGGAAGTGCTGCCGTGGCCCTCCCGGCTAATCACCAAAGCCTGGGGGTACAGGGTCTGGATGGCCCGTTGGACCGCGTCCTTGTCTGTCCCAGGTGCCAAGGTCACCACCGCCTCGTTGTAGGCAACCTGGGGCAGCGCGGCGGCGGAGCAGATCAGAAACCCATAGGCGCTGGGATCGGGCCGCACGTCCTTGGCGGTGATCACATGCTCGGGGCTGATGCACAAACCCCCGATGGTAAAATCAATGGTGTCCCCATTCCATTTCAGGGTAATCCTATCCCCCGGGGAGAAGCCGTTGGCCCTGGCGAACTGCTCCTCCAAAAGGCAGCTTCGCTGATCCCCGCCGGTCAAAGCCTCCCCCTCCCGAATCAAGGGAACGTTGACGCGGGGTTCCCCGTCGAAGGCGTGGATGGCCACCGTGGGCTCCTGGGGCAGATCCACGGTCATCTCCAGGGCCAGGCGGGCCTGAACGTCCTGAACGCCGGGCAGCCCTTTCAGCCGGGTCATGGCCTCCCGGTCCACCGGGGACAGATAGACCCATAGCTCCGCCATGTTCTGCCGCTGAAAATAGGTCTGGCTGGAGGTTTCCAGCATGCGCCAAAAGGCGTCCAAACCGCTGAAGCACCAGGTTCCCAAGGCGCAAAGCAAGATCATCGCCACAAACTGGGCCCGGCTGCGCCACATGTCCCGGGCCAGCTTCAGGCGCAGGGCGCTCTTCACCATGCGATCTCCTCCACAGTGGCGGGGCGCGGGTTCGTCTCCACGCTTTCCATGCGGCCGCTGCGCACCCGGATGACCCGGTCCGCCAAAGGCGCGATGGCCTCGTTGTGGGTGATGAGGGCCACCGTGGAGCCATAGCGCTGGCGCACATCGCAAAGCAGCTTCAGCACCTGGAGGCCGGTTTTGCTGTCCAAAGCCCCGGTGGGCTCGTCGCACAAAAGCAAGGCCGGGTTCTTGCACAGGGCCCTGGCGATGGAGACCCGCTGTTGCTCCCCGCCGGAAAGCTGGGCAGGAAAGTTATTCAGCCGCCCGGCCAGGCCCACCTGCTCCAGCACCTCCAGGGGAGAGAGGGCCTTGGGAGAGACCTGCCGGGCCAGCTCCACGTTCTCCAGGGCGGTGAGGGTGGGCATCAGGTTGTAGAACTGGAACACAAAGCCCACATCGGTACGGCGGTACTGGGTCAGCTCCGGCCCCCCCATGCGGGTGATCTCCTTGCCGTCCACCACGATGCGGCCGGAGGTGGCCTGGTCCATGCCTCCCAGGAGATTGAGGATGGTGGTCTTGCCCGCGCCGCTGGGGCCCAGTACCACGCAAAGCTCGCCCTTTTCCATGGCAAAGCTCACCTGGTCCGCGGCCAGCACCCTTTCTCCCCCGGTATGATATTCCTTGGTAATCTTTTCAAAGGTGATGTAGGACACAGGAACCCTCCTTTTATGGCAGAAAGCGACCGTATACTCTATGACCGTATTCGTATAAACAGTCATATTATAGCAGAGTCTTTCCTGGATTACTACCCTCCAGCCCCCTGGGGACGCCGGAAAGGCAACTTTTACATTTTCTTCCTCCTTTTGGGAACAAAGGCAGGTGTGGACCGTCTGAATGGGGAAGGGTTTTCAAAATGAAGTCCTTTCAAGTACAAAAGGAGGGATTGTAAGGATGAAAAAGCGATGGTGGGTTTGGCTGATCGTGGCGCTGGTGGTCCTGGGCCTGCTGGCCGGAGGGTTGTTTTTGATCCGCAAGGAGAATACGGAGACCATCGCCGGGGCAAAATTCACCCTGGAGCAAGGGGGCAAGGCGGCGCGCATCCGGTTGGACAGCAATCCCTCCACCGGCTATGAGTGGAGCTATCAGATCTCCCCCGAGGGGATGCTTTTGGAGATATCCCAGGAATACGAGCCCACCCAGGTCCCGGAGGGGTACGTGGGCGCGGGCGGAACCCAGGTGTACGTCTTTGCCGCCCAGGAGGGGGCCCGGGGGAATGTCACGCTGCTCTTTGAGGAAGCCCGGCCCTGGGAGGAAGAGGTGATCCTGTCCTACCGGGTGGATTTGACCGTGAAGGAGGATGGAACCCTGAGCCTGGTGAACATGAGCCGGGGGCCGCTGGCGCTTGAAGGCTCGGGCGGGGACGCGGGTATTTCTTCCTGATTCTTCCTTTTTCCCAAATGTGAACGTACTGTAAAAACCGCTCCCAAGGCACCTTTGGGGACGGCTTTCCCTTTACAAAAATAGTTAGTCGATTTATAATTCACCCATCGCGGCCTCAAGGCCGCCCCGACCGCCCCCTTTGCGCAGAACGCGGCGCGGCCAAAGAAAGGATTTTCTCTCATGGCTCACAGCAACCCACCCATTCCCGATCCCAAGAGAAAAAAGCGCAGGAAGAAATGGCCCTGGATCATTTTGGTGCTGATCCTGGCCTTGGTGGCCTATGGAGCGGTCCAGGTAAACCGGCAGGTGGCGGACCTCTATGCCCAGGATGTGGCCAAAATCCGCGACATTTCCACCTATTACAGCTTCTCCGGCAACCTGACCCCGGTCACCAACAAGGTGCAGACCGCCAAGGAGGCCCTGAAGATCAAGGAGCTGTACGTGAAGGAGGGGGACGTGGTACAGGCGGGCCAGCCCCTTTTGCGGGCCGCGGACGGCACCCGGGTAACGGCAGTGGAAAGCGGCACTGTAGACGAGCTGTACGTGGACCCGGAGGACCAGCTTCAGGCGGGCTCCCAAATCGCCCGGATCGTGGACTATGCCACTTTGGAGATCAGCGTGGACGTGGATGAGTACGACATCGGCGCGCTGTCCTTGGGCAAGCAGGGCAAGGTGTACCTGAACGCCCTGGAGGAAACCGTCACCGGAACAGTCAGCGAAATCGCCCGGGACGCCACCAAGGAGGGCGGGGTCAGCTTCTACGGGGTGAAGCTCCAGATTGAGGCTGCGGAGAACATCCGCTCCGGCATGAGCGTGGAGGTGACCATGCTCAACAAGGAGGCCAAGGGTTGCGTCAGCCTCAGCCTGAAGGCCCTGGCCTACGACGAGTACAACAAGCCCTATGTGCTGGTGAAGAACCAGGAAGGCGGCATGAACGTCCGCTATGTGGAAACCGGCGTCTCCGACGGCCAGAACGTGCAGATCCTCCAAGGGCTGGCCGAGGGCGAAACCGCCTATTACATGAGCATGGATATGAGCCGCTTCTTCACCATGGGCGGGGCCTCCTCCGGCTCCATGCGGGAGATGCGCCAAAGCCGGGACGACATGGAAGCCGCCATGGGCAACTGACGGGGGAGAGAAGATGCGACAAACAGCTTCCCAGCGCCCCTTCTTTGAGATGACGGACATCTGCAAGGCCTACTGGATGGGGGACGAGTGGCAGCCCGTGCTGCGGGACGTGCGCCTGTCCATCCAGGAGGGGGAATTTCTCAGCGTCCTGGGCCCCAGCGGCTCCGGCAAAAGCACGCTGATGAACATCATCGGCTGCCTGGACACCCCCACCTCCGGGGAGTACATCCTCCACGGCCGCCGGATTCAGGACCTGGAGCCCAACGAGCTGGCCGCCATCCGCAACAAGGAGATCGGCTTCGTGTTCCAGTCCTTCCAGCTTCTGCCCAGGCAAAACGCCCTGAGCAATGTGGAGTTGCCTTTGATTTACTCCGGGATGCCCCAGCACAAGCGCCGCCAGCGGGCGGAGGAAATGCTGAACCGGGTGGGGCTTCAGGAAAAGCTGTACCACCTGCCCAACCAGCTTTCCGGGGGCCAGCAGCAGCGGGTGGCCATCGCCCGGGCCCTGGCCACCCACCCCACTATTTTGCTGGCGGACGAACCCACCGGAGCCCTGGACCAGGCCACGGGCAAGCAGGTGATGGCCCTGTTTCGGGAGCTCAACGCCGAGGGCCACACCATCATCATGATCACCCATGACTGGAACATCGCCCAAAATGCCTCCCGGGTGGTGACGATCCTGGACGGAAGG
>JARKQO010000088.1 GCA_029974855.1 Eubacteriales bacterium | reverse complement strand
AGAGATATCCAGTGACTACTGCTTTCATTACCCACAGGGATTGCCAGTTGCACGACATGGGGGCCCACCATCCGGAATCTCCCAGCCGACTTACCGCCATCAATGATTACCTGATCGCCCAGGGCATTGATGCCTACTTCGTTTATTACGATGCCCCCCTGGCGACCATAGAACAGCTGCACCGGGTGCATCCGGCCTCGCACCTGGAGCGCCTGAAGCGGGCTTCGCCGGAGCATGGGGTGGTACACCTGGACCCGGATACCGCCATGAATCCCCATACCTGGAAGGCGGCCCTGCGCTCCGCCGGTGCCGGGGTCATGGCCGTGGATCTGGTCATGTCCGGCGAGGTGGAGAACGCCTTCTGCGCCATCCGGCCCCCGGGGCATCACGCGGAGCGGGAGAATCCCATGGGCTTCTGCTTCTTCAACAACATCGGCGTTGCCGCCAAGCACGCTCTGGAGGTTCACGGGCTGGAGCGGGTGGCCATCATCGATTTCGATGTACACCACGGCAACGGCACCGAGGATGTTTTCAAGGGGGACGAGCGGGTGCTCATGTGCAGCATTTTCCAGCATCCCTTCTTCCCCTACAGCGGGACGGATAATCCGGCGCCCAACATGTGCAATGTGCCCCTGCCGGCCTACTCGGGTGGGGAGGAGTTCATGGGGGCGGTCCAGGATGTATGGCTGCCGCGCCTGCGCGAGTTCAAGCCCCAGCTGATCCTCATCTCCGCCGGTTTCGATGCCCATTACGAGGACGACATGGGCGGTTTGAAGCTGCTGGAACGCGACTACGCCTGGGTCACCGCCCAGCTCAAGAAGCTGGCGGCCGAGACCGCCGGCAAGCGCATCGTTTCCATGCTGGAGGGCGGTTACGTCCTCTCTTCCCTGGCCCGCAGCGTGGGTGCCCACCTGCGTGAGCTGGCTGATCTCTGATTTACATCTCCTGACATCCGCAGCGCCCCGGATCGCGTTCCGCCGTCCGGGGCCTTCGGGTACAATCCTCCACTTCCTTTTCTACCCT